>JAGWQN010000108.1 GCA_028869995.1 Rhodospirillales bacterium | reverse complement strand
CGCGCCGCGCCGCCGCCGATCCCGCCCGCCACAGCACCCGCAGCCGCGCCCGCAGCCGCGCCCGCAGCCGCCCCCGCCGCCATCCGCCCGCTCGCCTTCGTGATGAACTCGGGCTCGGCCAGCGTCGCCATCATCGACATGACGACGCACAAGGTGCTGCGCACCGCGCCGACGCTGCGCGAGCCCAGCCACTGGGCGCTGACGCCCGACCACGCCGAGCTGCTGGTCTGCGACGCGAGCGGCAACGCGCTGTTCAGCTTCGACCCGCGCACCGGCCGCGCGCTCGGCCACCGCGTCCTCGCCGACCCCTACCAGATCAGCTATTCGCCGGACGGGCGGATGTTCGTCGTCAACGCGCTGCGGCTCAACTTCGTCGACATCTACGACGCGAAGGAGCTGCGCCTGGCGAAGCGGCTGCGCGTCGGCTCGATGCCCAGCCATGTCACCTTCTCGCCCGACTCGCGCTGGAGCTTCAACTCCATGCAGCAATCGGGCACCGTCGTCGCCATCGACCTCGCGACCAAGGCGCCGCGCTGGACGGCGCAGGTGGGGCCGACGGCGGCGGGCGTGCTCTGGCTCGACGGGCGGGTGCTGTGCTGCGTCATGGGCACGCACGATGTCGTCGTGCTCGACCCCGCGGACGGGCGGATCGTACGCCGGGTGGCGACCGGCGTCGGGCCGCACAACCTCTTCCTCGCACCCGACCGGCAGACCCTCTACGTCACCAACCGCGCCGGCGGGACGATCGCCGCGCTGGATGCCGCGAGCCTGGCGATCAAGCGCGTCTATCACATGGGCTATTCCGGGCCGGACGACATGGGCGTCGCGCCGGACGGCAAGCTCTGGGTGGCGCTGCGCTTCCGCGAGCAGGTGGCCGTGCTGGACCCGGCGAGCGGGCACTACGAGACCATCGATGTCGGCCGCTCGCCGCATGGCATCTTCCTCAACACGGCGCTGGCCCGGACGGGCTTCGTCACCGCCGAGATCCTCTAGCCACGACCCCTGGAGGGAGCGCTCGATGTTCGCGCCGCTCGACCGCCTGTTCAGCATCCTCGCCGGCTGGGTCGACCAGGTGGCGATCATCCCGCTGCTGTATCGTTTCGGGGCGATGCAGTGGGCGGACCTGTCGTTCGACTGGATGCTGGTCTGCGTCTATGGCCTGTTCGCGCTGATCCTCACCTACGCGGTGTGCTGGCCGCTCGAGGCGTGGCGCCCGATCGAGCACTGGGCGTCGAAGAAGGCGGTGGCGGTCGATGTGTTCTACACCGTGCTCGCGCGCGTGGGCATGCTGCCGGTCGCGAGCTTCCTGGTGTTCTACCAGGTGCAGGTGGTGGTGAACGGCTTTATCGTCGCGCACGGCTACATCCCGCCGACGCTCGAGACGGTGCTGCCCTGGCTGATGGGCCGCCCGGTGCTCGCGTTCGTCATCTACGCGCTGATCCTCGACGGCTCGGACTATTGGCGCCACCGCCTCTCGCACGCCTTCGCCGGCTGGTACGCGCTGCACGCGCTGCACCACGCGCAGCGGCAGATGAGCTTCTGGTCCGACGACCGCAACCACCTGCTCGACGACCTCGTCGCCGGGGTGTGGTTCGGTGTCGTCGGGCTCGCGATCGGCGTGCCGCCGCTGCAATTTCCGCTGCTGCTGATGTTCATGCGCTTCATCGAGAGCCTGAGCCACGCCAATGTGCGGCTCTCGTTCGGCTGGCTCGGCGACCGGCTGCTGGTCTCGCCGCGGTTCCACCGCATCCATCACGGCCTGCTCGCGGCGGGGCAGCACTCCTGCAACTATGCCGCGGTGTTCCCGATCTGGGACATCCTGTTCGGCACGGCCGATTTCTCGCCCGCCTATCCCGCGACCGGCGACGACGCGGTGCCCGAGGCGATGGCCAGCGGCGGCTACCTGGCGCAGCAATGGGGGGGGCTGGTGTTCTTCCTGCGCCAGCTGCGCAGCACGCGCCCCGCGCCCGCGGCGAACGCCGAGCGGGCCTGAGGGAGCGCCTCGGAGCGCGGGCCTCGGCCCGAGTCTGGGCCTCGGCCTGAGTCTGGGCCGGGGGGCCCGGTCGGGCGGCCTTGGGCCTGCGCGGCCTCAGAAGCCTATCTTGATGCCGCCGCTCTGCGCCAGCACCGGCGTCCGGTGGCTCATCCCGCCCGGGCCGGCGGGGCCGCGATCGGGCGGGCCGGCGCCGTTGCGCTGAGGGGCGTCGCGACTGGCGCCGTTGCGGTCGGGGCCGGGGCAGTCGGGGCCGTTGCGGTCAAACCTATCGTGGCCCGACCTATCGTGGCCCGACCTATCGTGATCCGACCTAGAGCGGTCGGGTCCGGCGTGCTCCGGTCCGGCGTGCTCCCGTCTGGGGCGCTCCGAACTGACGGCGCCGGCGAGACGGGGCCGGGTGGCGTCGGTCCCGGTGGTGTCGGGCCCGTGGGTGTGGGGCCCCGTCCCGCCGACTGGGGTGTCCCCGAACGCCGTGTCCCGGGGATCGGTCTCGTCGAGGTCCGTGTCCCCGAGATCGGTGTCGGCGAGGTCGGTCTCGTCGGGATCGGTCTCGTCGAGGCCAGTCTCGTCGGGATCGGTCTCGTCGAGGTCGGCCGCGTCGAGCTCGGGGGAGGGCCGCCGCGCGCCGGCGGCGGGGCCGCGGGTCTCGATGGCGAGCAGGATGTAGCCGGCGCCGCGCTCGGACTCGACGCGCAGCTCGCCGCCGAGCCGGCGGACGATGCCGCGCAGGCGGCTGATGAGGTTGTCCACGCCGCGGCTGACGCCGTTGAAGGGCGTGTGCATGATCTCGTCGTGGAAGCGCTCGCGCGCGACCACGGCGTGGACATTGTCCATCAGCAGCGACAGCGCGTGCCGCTCCGCAGGCGTCAGCGTCGCGACCTTGCCGCGCGGGCTCGAGAGCAGGCGCGTCTCGTAGGCAAGGGACCAGCCGTCGAGGTGGTAGATCTTGTTGCGCGCGGGGACGGTGGCCATGCCGGCGCGGCGCTGCAGCGCGCGCAGGCGGGCCAGCATCTCGCGCATCGGCGTCTCCTTCACCATCGAGTCGTCGGCGCCGGTCTCGAGGATGACGACATAGTCGATCGGGTCGTGGCGCGCGGTGACCATGATGAACAGCCCGGCGTGATGGCGGCGCACGGTGCCGATCTGCGGGATCATGTCCTGCCCGCCGAGGAACTGGTCGAGGACGAGCAGGGAGGGACGGTCCTGTTCGATTCCCTGCATCATCGCATCGAGTGCTTCGACGGTATCGACATCGTGGCCGTGGCTTTTGAAAAAGTCGCCAAGCCGCCCCGAAAAGTCTCGATCGTTTGAGGCCAGTAAAATTGTCATGCTCGTACCTCGCCGTTTGCTGAGTGCCGTCTCCGTGGTGCTGGCCGACCGTGGCTCGGATCGAAAGTGCAGCGAAGCCAGATTGTGCATCTATCGCGTCCGGTGGCAGGCGCGGCGTTGATCCAAATCATGATGCGTGCCGCGGGCGCTGCTATTGTGCGCTCGTGCAGGAGCAGGCGGGCGCATGGTCGTGGCCAACGCCGACATCGCCGGGCCGCCCTGCAGAGTCGCGATCGTTTGAAGCCTGCAATATCGTCATGTTCTTTCCTCGCCGTTTGCCAAATGCCGCTTCCGTGGCGTTGGCCGATGCTGGCTTGGATCGGACGTGAAGTGAAGCCAGTCCGTCCGCTCCAGGCAACGTCAAAATCATTAAAAGCCGGTTTTTCTGCACCATGGAATGCAACGCAGAAAACGCCGTGAAACTTGCGTCAACGTCTTTGCGCCGCCGGCGTTTCATTCGCTATCGTATCGATGCAAGAACGGTGCGAAAATCGTAAAAATGAAACGGTCCCGCGAATCCGCGGCGGTGCGGCCGTGCTTCTGACATCCGTGACGGCCCTAAAACGCGTTTGCGGCCATTGTACGGCGGACGACGCGGTGCGGCCGATGCGACGCTTCGGGCGTAGCGGGGGCGGGGCGGACAAAAATGCAAACATCGCGATACTATCTGCGACACCTTGCCGCGCGATGTCGTTAAGGAATGTCATCGGACGGTTGAGACGCGGGCGAAGAGTGGCGGGAATTGAACGGGATTTATCTTGTTGGCGGCGATGCCGCGGCGCTAGTCGAATCGGTATGTGGGGAACGACGAGCAACGATCGTCATGGCGCGGCCAATCTTGCCGCGACCGTGAGCCTCGCGCAGGGGTATGTCGGCCTTCGTGTCCTCGTGGCCGCACCCCTGCGCGAGATCATCGGCATCCATCGCGAAGCGCGGCGCCTCGCCGAGACATGCGGCGTCGCCTGCGTGGTCGTCGGCGCGGGGGAGCGATACCGCCTGCTCGAGCTCGAGCTGCCCTGGGCCTGCGCGCCGTGCTTCGAGAGGGGCCTTCGCCGCTTCGCGGGGCCGCTCGATGTCACCTGCCTCGTCGAGCACCTGTCGCCGAACGATGCGCGCGCGGACGAGGGGCCGGGCCATGGCGATGGATGCGCAACCTCGTCCATGCCGTGCGACACGATGGTGCCGCCGGCGATGCGTTTCTGCTTTCGGGAGACAGCAGCATGCTGAATGTGCAGGGGATCAGCCCCTCACCGCAGGTGAAGGCGGCCCTCGGCTGGAGCTATGCCGGGGAGGCGGACGACGATCCGTTCGACCGCATCTGGCCCGACGACGCGATGGCGGAGCCGGAGGATGAGCTGGCGCCGGCGCGCGGCATGTTGCTCGCGGGCCTGTTCGGCATCCTCGGCTGGGCCGCGGTCTATTTTCTGCTGCGCTTCGTGCTTTTCTGACGTACCCGCTCTGGGGCGCCCGCCCTCACGGGCCAGAACTGGGCCGCCGGGCGTAACGTTACGAAGGCGGGCTATTCCCCGAGTCCGTGCTGCTCGCGCACGGCGTGGAAAGTCAGCTCCGGATATTCCTCGGCCGCGCGGGCGCGGCGCCAGTCGCTGGTGAAGAAGACGACGGCCTCGCCGTCGTGGTCCGCGCCGATGTCGCCCTTGTTGGCCTCGATGAAGCGCTCGACCACCGCGCGCGGCCCGGCGAGCCAGCGCAGCTGGTTCCACGCCACGGCCTCGAATCCCGCGGGCACGCCATATTCGGCCTTCAGGCGGCTGCCCAGCACGTCGAGCTGCAGCAGCCCGACGACGCCGACCACCGGGGCGGAACCGTCACGCGGGCGGAACAGCTGCACCACGCCCTCGTCGGCCAGCTCGTCGAGCGCCTTGCGCAGCTTCTTGGCCAGCATCGGGTCGTCGAGTCGCACGCGGCGCAGATGCTCGGGCGCGAAGGAGGGCACGCCGCGGAAATTGAGCGCCTCGCCCTCGGTCAGCGTGTCGCCGATGCGCAGCGTGCCGTGGTTGGCGATGCCGACGACATCGCCCGGCCACGCCTCCTCGGCCACCTGGCGGTCGCGCGCGAAGAAGAAGAGGGGGGCGTTCACCGGGATCTGCTTGCCGGTGCGCGTCTGTGTCAGGCGCATGCCCTTCTCGAGGCGGCCGGCACAGATGCGCAGAAAGGCGACGCGGTCGCGGTGGTTGGCGTCCATGTTCGCCTGCACCTTGAAGACGAATCCGGCCAGCGCCTCCTCGCCGGGGGCGACCTCGCGCGTGTCGGCCTGGCGCGGGCGCGGGGCGGGGGCGTGGCGCGCCATCCCCTCGAGCAGGTGCGAGACGCCGAAATCGCGCAGCGCGCTGCCGAAATAGACCGGCGTCATCGTCCCCTCGAGGAAGCGGCGCGCATCGAAGGGCGGGCAGGCGGCGAGGGCGAGCCCCGCCTCCTCGCGCAGCGTCGCCGCCGCCTCGGCCGGCAGGGCCGCGTCCAGCGCCGGGTCGTCGAGCCCGGCGAGCGGGACCAGGCGCTCGCCCTCCTCGGCCACCAGCCGCAGCGAGGGGTGGGCGAGGTCGAACACGCCGCGCAGGTCCGGCCCCGCGCCGATCGGCCAGGCGGCGGGGGTGGCGTCCAGCGCCAGCGTCTTCTCGATCTCGTCGAGCAGGTCGAGCGCCTCGCGCCCCGGGCGGTCCATCTTGTTGACGAAGGTGACGATCGGGATGTCGCGCAGGCGGCAGACCTCGAACAGCTTGCGCGTCTGGCTCTCGATGCCCTTGGCCGCGTCGAGCACCATGATGGCGGCGTCCACCGCGGTGAGCGTGCGATAGGTATCCTCGGAGAAATCCTCGTGGCCGGGCGTGTCGAGCAGGTTGAAGACCAGGTCGTGCCACTCGAAGGTCATCACCGAGGTGGCGACGGAGATGCCGCGGTCCTGCTCGATCGCCATCCAGTCGCTGCGGGTGCGCCTGCGGTTGCCCTTGGCGCGCACGGCGCCGGCGAGCTGGATCGCGCCGCCCTTCAGCAGCAGCTTTTCCGTGAGCGTGGTCTTGCCCGCGTCCGGGTGCGCGATGATGGCGAAGCTGCGCCGCCGCGCCGCCTCGGTCGCGACGCGGGTGGGTGAGTTGCGGAGAATGGTATCCATGGCCGCGCGGTCTGCCATAATTGCGCGCACCGCGCGAGGTTTTGGTGCCTCACCCCATGCGGGGCAGGGATACGCCGGTCTGGCCCATGTATTTGCCCGCCTTGTCCGCGTAGCTGATCTCGGGCTCGGACGCGCCCTGGAGGAACAGGAACTGGCAGATCCCCTCGAACGCATACACTTTCGCCGGCAGCGGCGTGGTGTTGCTGATCTCGATCGTGACCTGGCCTTCCCACTCCGGCTCCAGCGGCGTCACGTTCACGATGATGCCGCAGCGCGCATAGGTGCTCTTGCCGAGGCAGATCACCAGCACGTCGCGCGGGATGCGGAAATACTCCACCGTGTGCGCCAGCGCGAAGGAGTTGGGCGGGATGATGCAGGCCGGGCCCTGGCGGTCGACGAAGGAGGTGGGGGCGAAGTCCTTGGGGTCGATGACGGCGCTGTCGACGTTGGTGAAGATCTTGAAGCGGTCGGCGACGCGCGCGTCGTAGCCGTAGGAGGAGACGCCGTAGGAGATCACCCCGTCGCGCTTCTGCGCCTCGACGAAGGGCTCG
>JAGWQN010000107.1 GCA_028869995.1 Rhodospirillales bacterium | reverse complement strand
CCCGAGATCTCGATCGCTCCGCCCTGGCCACCGGAAGGGCCGCCTCTGGCCCGGGCGTAGCCGGCGAAGTCGGTCAGCCCGGAGGAGAGCAGGGCCACGCGCCCGCCATCGCCGCTGGCGCTGGCATCGGCGGCCAGCGTGGCGCCCTGCGCCACCGTGACCGCAGCCGCCTGCGGCGCCGCCACCGACGCGCCGCCGGCCGCACGCGCCAGGCTGGTGCCGACCGCGATCACCCCGCCACCGGCCGCACCCGAGACGTCGAGCACCGCCCCGGGCGCAACCGTCACCGAGCCCGTCGCATCAACCCCGATCGCACCGCCCGTCGTCCCCGCCGCCTCGCCCCGCGCCTGCAACGAGCCCGACACCACCACCGACCCGCCCGTCCCCTCGATCACGATGCGGCCCGTCCGTCCCCCCACGCTCGCCGCCGCGATCCGCCCACCGGCGTCCACCAGGTTCGTCACCAGCCCGTCCACCGCCGCCGCGCTCAGCGTCACCGTGCCGCCATCCGCCACGATCGTGCCGGTGTTCGTCACCAGCGCCAGGCCACCATGCGCCGTCGGCCGAACCTGCTTCGTCACGTCAAACGACAGCAGTCCGTCACCATAAAAATCCACCGTCGCAGCCGCAGCCCCACCCAGAACCACCCGGCCAAGACGCGCCGAAATCACCCCGCTGTTGGCCACCGACGGACCCACCAGCGCCGCCAGCCCAGCCTGGCGGACCGTGATCGCCCCCTCGTTGACCACCCTCGCCCCAGCCCGCGCCGGCTGGTCAAACACCAGCTTCCCCGCCACCGCGTTCGCCGCACTGATCCCAGGCGCCGACGCCACCAGCGCGTTCACGTCCACCTCGGCCCCGCGCGTGAACACAATCCCAGACTGGTTCGCGATCACCACATTGCCGTTCGACGTGATCCGACCCGCAATCACCGACGGGTCAGGCCCCACCACACGGTTGATCGTCGTCGCCTGCGCCGACGGCACGTGAAACCCTACCGACGCCCGCGAACCCACCGAAAAACTCTGCCAGTCAATCGCCGCCTCCGGCGTCGACTGCTCAATCGTCAGCGTGCTCCCGCTCCGCCCAATCGTCGCCGCACCCCCAATCACCCGCCCACCGCTCGGTAAAACCGTCGGCGCCACGCTCTGGGCAAAGGCGTGCGCTGTCATGCCGAGGGACGTGCCGCCCAGAAGAGCCAGGCGGAAGAGCGTCCGAGCTGCCGGACCCGGTTGGCGCATGGCCCGACGATAGGCCCTCGCCCCGGGTGGTGCCAGCGTTTCGTGGCACAGGCCGCCCTTGCCTCGCCCGCCGGCCCGGCGTAGCCGTGCGCCGCGATTGCGGAGAGAGACGATGCAGGCAGGCTCCTTTGTCATTCCGGCACCGGCGGTGGCGACCGTTCCGGTGGCCGGTGGCGGCCGCTTCCCGGTGCGGCGCATCTACTGCGTCGGGCGCAACTACGCCGAGCACGCGCGCGAGATGGGCGCCGACCCCGATCGGGAGCTGCCGTTCTTCTTCTGCAAGCCGGCGGACGCCGTGGTCACGGGCGAGGCGGACATGCCCTACCCGACGATGACCTCGAACCTGCATCACGAGATGGAGCTGGTGGCGGCGATCGGCCGCGGCGGCGCGGACATCGCTGCGGGCGATGCGCTCGCCCACGTCTGGGGCTACGCCGCCGGCCTCGACATGACCCGGCGCGACCTGCAGAACCAGGCGAAGAAAGAGGGCAAGCCCTGGGACATGGGCAAGGGCTTCGACCACTCGGCGCCGATCGGCGCGCTGGTGCCGGCGGCCGGGGTGGACCCGACGCGCGGGCGCATCGAGCTGCGGGTGAACGGCGCCGTCCGCCAGAGTTCGGACCTCTCGAAGCTGATCTGGAGCGTGGCCGAGACGGTCGCCTATCTCTCGCGGCTGGTGCGCCTCGAGGCGGGCGACCTGATCTTCACCGGTACCCCCGAGGGCGTGGCCGCGGTGGTGCGCGGCGATCTTCTCGAAGGGACGGTCGAGGGCGTGGGTTCGGTCCGCACCCGTATCGTCTAGGCCGCCTGCTCAGGCCGCCCCGCCGGCGGCCACCTTCTTCTCGATCGCGATGATGATGTCGGTCGCGAGGTCGGTGCCGTCGAAGCGCCCGATCTCCTGGATGCCGGTCGGCGAGGTGACGTTGATCTCGGTCAGCCAGTCGCCGATCACGTCGATGCCGACGAAGATCATGCCCTGCTCGCGCAGCGTCGGGCCGATGCGCGCGCAGATCTCCTGCTCGCGCGGCGTCAGCGTCGAGCGTTCCGGCCGGCCGCCGACATGCATGTTGCTGCGCGCCTCGCCCGCCGCCGGCACGCGGTTGAGCGCGCCCACCGCCTCGCCGTCGATCAGGATGATGCGCTTGTCGCCGCGGCGCACCGCCGGCTCGTAGCGCTGCAGCATCAGCGGCTCGCGCGAGCGGGCGAAGTGCATCTCGAGCAGCGAGTTGAAGTTCTCGTCGTCGGGGCGGATGCGGAAGACGCCGGCGCCGCCGTTGCCGAACAGCGGCTTGACGATGATGTCGCCGTGCCGGGCGCGGAAGGCGCGCATCGCCGCGGCATCCCACGTCACCAGCGTCGGCGGCATGAGGTCGGGGAAGTGCGTCACCAGCAGCTTCTCGGGCGCGTTGCGCACGCTGCGCGGATCGTTGACCACCAGCGTGCGCGGGTGGATGTGCTCGAGGATGTGGGTGGCCGTGATGTAGGCCATGTCGAAGGGCGGGTCCTGGCGCATCAGCACCACGTCGGCCTCGCGCGCGAGGTCGAGGCGCACCGGCGCGCCGAACTGGTGGTGGTTGCCCGGCTCGCGCCGCACCGTGACCGGGCGTGCCGTGCAGGCGACGCTGACGCCGCTCGCCGCCTCGTGCAGCTCGAGCGAGGTGACGTCGTAGTGCCACAGCCGGTGGCCGCGCGCCTGTGCCGCGAGCATCATCGCGAAGGTGCTGTCCGCGTCGATGTTGACGGCTTCGAGACGGTCCATCTGGACCGCGATCCGCAGGCTCTTCGTCATGGCACACCTCCGCGCTGTGCGGCGGATGTGGCCGATGGCGGCGGCGGCCGCAAGGGGCGCGCTCCCGGCCTGCGCCGCTAGTTGAGCCGCAGCCGCAGGTCCTCGATGGCGCGGCGCAGGCGCCCGGCGGCGGGGCTTGCCGGCGGCATGCGGTCCAGCGCCTGGCCGAGGCAGCGCAGCGCCGCGCCGAGCGCGCCCGCCCTCTGGTGCATCAGCCCGGTGTCGCGCCACAGCAGCGGCTGGTCCGGCGCCGCGCGCAGCATGTCCTCGGCACAGGCGATGGCACCGGCGAGGTCGCCCGCCTGCAGCCGGCGCAGGCGCAGGTTGTTCTGCAGGCGCATCAGCACCGCGCGCGTGCTCATCGGCGCGAGCGTGTCCGGGCGCAGCTCCGCCGCCTCGCCCTCGATGCTCTTGAGCATCCGGCGCAGCTCCGGCGCGCCGAGCGGCAGGCCGCCGGCGAACACGTCGAGCACGACCTGCGAGCGCCCGGCGCCGAGGCCGAGCAGGAAATGCGCGGGGAAGTCGAGCCCGTGGGCGGACCAGCCGCAGACGCGCGCGGCATGCAGCCAGACGATGCCGAGTGCCACCGGCAGGCCCCGCCGGCGCTCCAGCACGCGGATCAGATTGGCGCTGGCCGGATCGTCGTAGCCGGCGGGATCGCCGCGCAGGTCGTAGTGCCCGCCGAGCACCGCGGCGAGGGCGAGGGCGCGTGCCGTTGCGTCCTCGCCCGGCACGTCGGCGGCCCGCGCCGCCACGTCGCGCGCGATGCGCCCGAGCAGGTCGCGCGCGGCGCGCCAGTCGCCCTCGGGGGCATCGACGCGGGCGAATTGCAGCGCCGCCTCGGCGATGTCGATTTCGCCGTCGGGGAGCTTGCCGATCGCCTCCAGGGCCGTGCGCGGGTCGGACATGGGCCACCCTGCCAAGCCGGCGGGGCTTCCCGCAAGGGGGCGGCGCCGCGGCGCCGGGCCTTGACAGGCGGGTGGCCACGCCGATCTGGCGGGAATGCGCAGGGTATGGGGCAGGATGCGCGGGCGAGGGGCCTGTCTGGCCGTGGTGCTGGCGCTCGGCGGCTGTGCCGGGCTCGACCGGCTCAACGGCTTTGCCGCCGGGCCGGCGGGGCCGCCCGCCTCGCCCTGCGAGGTGGCGATCGCCGGTGCCGCCACGCCGCGCGACATGTTCAGCGACACGCGCGCGGCGCGGATGACCACCGGCGGCGATGGCTGGTGCGGCTGGACGGTGCGCCTCGTGGGCAGCGACGGCATCGCCTATGGCTGGGACCGCGCCGAGATCGCCCGCGCCCCGGCGCATGGCGAGGTGCGGGTGCGCCGCGGCCCGGGGCTCGTGCACATCGAATACCGCCCGGCGCCCGGCTATCGCGGCGCCGACCGCTTCGCCCTCCGCCTCGCACCCGGCCTCGCCCTGCGCCGTGCGAGCGTCGAGGTGGTGGCGCCCGCGCCCGGCCCGGCGGTGCCCGCGACCGTGATCACCTCGACGCGCTGGATGGGCCGCTGGCTCTACCCGCGCTGGTGGTGACCGGCCGCGCCGCGCGGGCTCAGCCGGGCACGCCCTTGGTGGTCGAGTATTCGAAATGCAGCGCGGTGTCGGGATAGACGATCGGGTGGATCGCGTGCGCCGCGACCGCCGCCTCGGCGAAGCCCTGCAGGATCAGCTTGAGCTTGCCGGGATAGGCCGCGACATCGCCGATCGCGAACACGCCGGGCAGCGACGTCTCGCAGGTCGCGGGAGCGACGGCGACGTGGCCGTGCTCCAGCGCCAGGCCCCAGGCGGCGATCGGCCCGAGATCGGTGGACAGGCCGAAGAAGGCGAGCAGGGTGTCGGCCGGCACGGCCTCGGTGCGCCCGTCGAGATCGGCGAGCACGACCGCCTCCAGCGTGCCGTCGCGGCCTTCGAGCGCGTGCAGCTGGTAGGGCGTGGCGATGCGCAGGTCGCCGGAAGCCGCCGCGGCCTGCAGCTGCGCGGCACTCTCGGGGGCGGCGCGGAACTTGGCGCGGCGGTGCACGACGGTGATGGCGGCGGCGATGCCGCGCAGCGCCAGCGCCCAGTCCACCGCCGAGTCGCCGCCGCCCGCGATCACCACCCGCCGCCCGCGCAGCTCCTCGCGCCGGCGGACATGGTAGCGGACGGCGCCGCTCGCCTCGTAGGCCTCGATGCCCTCGAGGGGCGGCCGGTTGGGGCCGAAGGCGCCGGCCCCGGCCGCGACGACGACGGCCTTGGCGTGCACGCGATGGCCCGCATCGGTCGCCAGCGTGAAGTCACCGCGCGCGCCGGCGAGGAAGCTGACGCGCTGGCCCAGCAGGCGCGGCGCGCCGAATGGCGCGATCTGGTCCTCGAGCGCAGCGACCAGGTCGCCGGCGCCGATCGCGGCATGCGCCGGGATGTCGTAGATCGGCTTCTCCGGGTAGAGCGCGGTGCACTGCCCGCCGACCTCGCCCAGCGCATCGATCAGCACCGCGCGGATGCGCAGCATGCCCAGCTCGAACACGGCGAACAGCCCGGCCGGCCCCGCGCCGACGATGGCAACGTCGGTCTCGATCATGCCCCCGGCCGGTGGTGTCGCGCGCGCGTCCATGGCGGCTGGCGTAAGGCGGCCGGGGCGGGGTTGCAAGCGTCCCGGGGGCGCCTCCCGGCGATGACCACCCTGGGGACGGCTGCGAACGCGGCCGTTGAAGGAATCGGCCCGGCGGCCGATCCTGCGCCATGCTCCTGCCCGACCTAGCAGCGACCGAGGCGCTGGCGGCACGCCTGGCCCGGCACCTT
>JAGWQN010000106.1 GCA_028869995.1 Rhodospirillales bacterium | reverse complement strand
GGACGGTTTTTGCGTCGACCCCGAAGGCCGTGGCCACGGCCTTCGGGGTCTGGCCGGATAACACCCGTTGCACCAGTTCGGCTCGACTGTGCACCGTCAGCCGGGCATTCTTATGCACGTTCATCCGGTCCTCCTGGGAATCTCTGAAGTCTGCAACTCCAGCTTCCCCGGCCAGGACCGGATGGACAACCTATTGAGAGCTCACATCTAGGCCCCCGGCGGACCGGCTGGCCGGGGCCGGGAGTTGATCTGGATCAACGCGGACGAACACCGGGCGCGGGCAGATTGATGGGCCGCACTCCCCCGGTGGACCATGCTGATCGATCTGCAGGCCTATCGCGACACGCCGCTGGCCACGGCTCCCTATCCGCACCTGGTCGTCCCAGGCTTCGTCGCGCGCGCGCTCGGCGGCGAGGTCGCGCGCGACTTTCCGCGCCTGGATGTCGGCGGGCTGTTCCTGCCGGAATCCTCCCCGCCCGGCCCGCTGGTGGCGCAGCTCATCGCCGAGCTGGAGAGCGACACGATGCGCCTCGTGGTGAGCGAAAAGCTCGGCATCGACCTCGACAACTGCCCGACGCTGACGACGATCCGCAGCCGCTGCCAGGCGCGCGACGGGCGCATCCACCCCGATGCCTCCTTCAAGGTGGCGACCATGCTGCTCTACCTCAACGATGCGTGGATGCCCGATGGCGGGCGGCTGCGCGTGCTCAACAGCGGCGAGGACATCGAGGACTACAGCGCCGAGGTGTCGCCCGAGTTCGGCACCCTGGTCTGCTTCCGCGTGCAGCCCAATTCCTGGCACGGTCACAAGCCCTTCGTCGGCCCGCGCCGCTACATCATGCTTAATTACTGTCGCGACGCCGCCCTGCGCGACGCCGAGGCGAAGCGCCACCTGATGTCCACGCGCATCAAGAAGATCCGCCGCTTCTTCCAACCCGCTGCGAGGGCGGCATGAGCGCCGCCGGCATCGCCGCCTCGCTGCTCGAGGCGCTCGACAAGGCGCGCGAACGGACGCAGCCCTTCCGCCATCACCTGTTGCACCACGTGCTGCCCGAGGACGTGGCGCGCGCGGTGCTGGCGCTGCCCTTCGAGCCCCCGGCGATCGGCGACACGATGGGCAAGCGCGAGACGCACAACGCGACGCGGCGCTTCTACGCCGGCAGCCTGCTCGCCGAGCACCCGGTCTGCGCCGCGATCGCGGCGGCGATGCAGTCCGAGGGCGTGGCCGCCGCACTGGCCGAACACACCGGCGCCAGCCTCGTCGGCAGCTACCTGCGCATCGAGGACTGCCAGGACACCGACGGCTTCTGGCTCGAGCCGCACACCGACATCGGCGCCAAGCTGTTCACCATGCTGATCTACCTCACCGACCGGGCGGAGGCGGATTCCTGGGGCACGGACCTCTACGACGCCCAGCGCCACCACCGCGGCACCGCCCCGGGCGGCTTCAACCGCGGGCTGATGTTCGTCCCCGCGGCGGACACCTGGCACGGCGTCGAGCGCCGCCGCTTCGAGGGCGTGCGCCGCTCGCTCATCGTCAACTATGTCACGCCGGCATGGCGCGACCGCCACCAGCTCGCCTGGCCGGACCGGCCGATCGCGCCGATGCCGGAGGGCTGGGACCAGAGCGAGCAGCCCTGGGGTGCCGCGTCCTGAGCCTCGTGGCGTAACCATTCCGGCGCCGGCGGCGAATCCTGGTGTGGCGCGCCCGCTCGCGGGCCGCGCCAACGCCCAACCCAGCCCCAACCCAGGATCGCCCCCGCCATGTCCGACCCGACCCCCCGCCGGCCCCTGCTCGGCGCCGCCCTGCTTGCCGCTCCCCTGGTCGCCGCCCCCTTGGCCGGCGCCCCCTTGGCCGGCGCCCTGGCGGCCACCCCACCGAGGGGCCGGGGTTTCGTCACCCGGCGCAGCCGCCACACCGTCGCCGCGACGATCGCGCGCTTCCGCGCCGCGGTGACGCAGGCGGGCTGGATCGTCTTCACCGAGATCGACCACGCCGCGGCCGCCGCCGCGGTCGGCCTGCCGCTCGCGCCGCGCACCGTGGTGCTGTTCGGCAACCCGCGCACCGGCACCCCGGCGATGCGCGCCCACCCCACGCTCGCGCTCGACCTGCCGATGCGCGTCCTGGTCTGGGCCGACGGCCAGGGCGCGGTGTTCCTCACCCGCGCCACCGGCACGCACGTCGCGCGCACCGTGTTCGCGCCGCACGGGATCGCGCTCGGGCCCAAGCCGGTCGCGGCGATGGAGGCGCTCTTCGCCCGGCTCGCCACCGCCGCGACCGCCTGAGCTTGCCGCCCGGCGGGGCCTACGGGGGGGCCTACGGGGGGGCGCCGCCCTCGGCGCGCGCCGGCGTCGCGAGCAGCGCCAGGCGCGGGCGGTATCCCTCGTGCCAGCACGCCACCAGCCCGGCGAGGGCGCAGGCGGCGGCGATCAGCGGCGCCTCGAGCCAGGCCCGCCCAGGGCCGGCCAGCGCCAGCAGCCGCTCGCCGAGAAAGGAGAGGAAGAGGCCGCTGCAATAGACCGCCAAGCTGTGCCGCCCGATCGCGGCGAGCACGCGCGCCGGCCAGCGGTGCATCCACGCCGCCTCGCGCGGTGTCAGCCGCGCGACCAGGATCGCCAGCGCCAGCGCATGCACCAGCCCGAGCGGCCAGAGGTCGAGCTTGTCGGTGAAGTGCGTGACCGGCACGCGAAAGCCGGGGTCGATGCCGAGATGCCCGGCCAGCCGCAGCGCGAAGCCCAGCGCGACGATGCCGCCCGCGAGCCAGGTGAGCCACGCCCCCTCCGGCAGGGCGCGGCCGGTCAGCAGCTTGCGCCGCCCGGCATAGGCGCCGAGCATGAACAGGAGCTGCCAGCCCAGGACGTTGAAGGCGGTCGGCGCGCTGGCCACCGCGTCCGGCGCCGGCAGGTGCCAGAGCTGCACCGCGCCCCAGAGCCCGACCGGCAGCGCCAGCGCCCACGCCCCGGCCCGCTCCACCGCGACCAGGAACAGCGGCAGCGCCAGCATGCACAGGATGAAGACCGAGAGCACGTCGACATAGGCCGGGTTGAACAGCAGCGCGGCGGCCAGGGCCGCGGCGTGCAGCGGCGCCTGCATCAGGTAGGGGAAGCCGTAGATGCGCACCTGGCTCGCGAGGCCGGTCAGGTTCCAGGCGATGACCATGGCGCCGAAGGCCAGCAGCGTCAGCAGCCGCGCGCGCCACAGCCGCGCCGCCCGCCCCAGCATGTCGCGCACCGCCGCCGCGGTGCCGCGGGTGTGGCGCTTGAGGGTGAAGACACTGCCCAGCATCAGCCCCGAGAGCAGGACGAACTGCTCGGAGCTGTCGGAGTAGCCCCAGGCGCCGTGGATCAGCCAGCGCGAGGCGAAGCCGGCGACATGGCTGGCGATGATGGTCAGCTGCAGCCAGCCGCGCAGCACGTCCACGCGCAGGTCGCGCGGTGGCCGGCGCAGCAGGCGGGCTTCGGGGTCGGGCGGTGCGGCAGGCCGCATGAGGCGTCGGGCTCCGGGGTTGGGCTTGGCGCGGCCGGTGGCGCCGCATCGGGTATTCGCGCCGGGGCCGGCGAAGGTTTCGCCCCCGGGCCCCGATCCGGCCGCGGCGCCGCTTATTTCTTCAGCCAGCGCAGCACCGGCAGGGCAAGGCGCACCAGGCCGGGCGTCGTCGTCGGGCGCAGCAGCCGCTGGTCGTAGCCGGCAAAGCGCCGGTCGTTCTCGGCGAGGCAGATGCGCATCAGCTCGGCGGCGCTGACCTCAACGTCGCTGACCGCCTTGCTGCCGGTGATGGTGAAATTATTGTCCTGGGGCCTGGCCGCCTGCCCGGCATCCATCCCGCGCGCCAGCCCGATCCGCTCCCAGGCGAGGAACGCCCAGACGCCGAGCACCCGCGCCTCGAACCAGGGCCGCCGCCACCAGGCCATGGTGCGCCGGTGCCAGGCGAGCCAGTTGGCGAACAGCAGGATATGGCGCGCCTCCTCCTGGATCACCGGCTCGAACGTCTCCACCAGCTCCGGCGGGAAGAAGGCGCTGCGCCGCGCCAGTTCGAACAGGCCGAAGGCGAAGAAGCTGTCGATGCACTCGCTGAACCCGGTGACGAGGTAGGCCCATTCGGTGTCGCGCGGCTCGATGACGGGCGGCTCCGGCTCGAGGGCGATGCCATAGGCCGCGACGAGGTGGGAGAGCACGACCTTGTGGCGCCACTCCTCCCACGCGTTCAGCTCGACCGCCTGGCCCCAGACGCGGTCGGCGGCGGCACGGGCGTAGGCGCGCATGCGCAGCCGCGCCTTGCCCTCGGTCTGCACCGCGATGTCCCAGATCGGCAGGCCGACCAGCCGCTCGCGCGCCACCGCGTCGAGCTTCGGCCAGTCGATGACCGAGGGCTTGTAGGGGTTGAACGTGTCGCGGAACATCGCCCAGCTCGCGTCGCGGTGGGCGTCGCTGCCGATGGCGAAGCCGGCCGGCGAGCGCCAGTGGCGGGCCCGCTCGTCCGCCGCGGCGAGGGTTGCCGCGTCCACTCCGCCGCGCGGCGCGAGCGTCAGTCCGGAGGGTGGCGGCGGCAGATCCTCGATGGCTGCGGACATGCTGGACGCCCCTTATAGAGCAAGACGCGTCAGATCGCGACGCGCACGCCCATTTCGATCACCCGGTCGGAGGGGATGCGGAAGAACTCGGTCGCCGGCACCGCGTTGCGCGCCATCAGCAGGAACAGCCACAGCCGCCAGGCCGGCATCTTCGGCGCCGCGGCCGCGACCAGCGTCTCGCGGTTGAGGAAATAGCTCGCCTGCATCGGGTCGTAGTCGATGCCGTATTCGCCGAGGGCGGCGAGGTCGCGCGGCAGGTTTGGGCTTTCCATGAAGCCGTAGCGCACGATCACGCGGTGGATCCCCGGGCCCAGCTCGACGACGGTGCTGCGCTCCTCCGCCGGAACCTCGGGCACGTCCTCGTTGACCACGGTCACGAACAGCACGCGCTCGTGCAGGACCTTGTTGTGCTTGAGGTTGTGCAGCAGCGCCGCCGGCACGTAGTCCTGGTTGCCGGTGAGGAAGATCGCCATGCCCGGCACGCGCAGGGTGCGCGAGCTGGGCAGCCGGGCGACGAAGCTGGCGAGCGGCAGGCTGTCGGACTTCCAGCGCGCCAGCAGGATCTCGCGCCCGCGCCGCCAGGAGGTGATCATCCCCATCAGCGCCACGGCGATGGCCAGCGGCACCCAGCCGCCCTCGAAGAATTTCAGCATGTTGGCGACGAAGAACAGCAGGTCGAGGATGAACAGCCCGCCGAACGCGCCGATCGCCGCCGCGCGCGACCAGTGGTATTGGCGGCGGAACACGACGATCGCCAGCATGCCGGTGCAGATGAAGGTGCCGGTCACCGCGATGCCGTAGGCCGAGGCGAGCGCGTTCGAGCTCTTGAAGGCCAGCACCAGCACCAGCACACCGACCATCAGCGCGGTGTTGATCTGCGGCACGTAGATCTGGCCCTCCTCCTCGTGGGAGGTGTGCAGCACCGCCATGCGCGGCAGCAGGCCGAGCTGCATGGACTGGCGCGCGATCGAGAAGGCGCCGGAGATCAGCGCCTGGCTCGCGATCACCGTCGCCATCGTCGCCAGGATCACCAGCGGCAGCTGCAGCCAGCCCGGCGCCATCAGGTAGAACGGGTTGACCGCGGCCTTCGGGTGGTCGAGCACCAGCGCGCCCTGGCCGAAATAGTTCAGCACCAGCGACGGCAGGACGAAGGTGAGCCAGGCGCGGCGGATCGGCGCGCGGCCGAAATGGCCCATGTCGGCGTAGAGTGCCTCCGCCCCCGTCACCGCCAGCACCACCGAGCCGAGCGCCAGGAAGGCGAGCCCGCGATGGACCACCAGCAGCTCGATGCCATAGGAGGGCGAGAGCGCCAGCGCGATGAACGGGTGCGTCACCACCTCGGCCAGGCCGAGCAGGCCGATGGCGATGAACCAGACCACCATCACCGGCCCGAACAGCCGCCCCACCGTGCCGGTGCCGCGCGACTGGATCAGGAACAGGCCGATGATGATGGCGACCGAGATCGGCAGCACCACCGCCTTGAGGCCGGGGGCGACGACCTCGAGCCCCTCGACCGCCGAAAGCACCGAGATCGCCGGGGTGATCACCCCGTCGCCGAACAGCAGGCAGGCGCCGGCGATGCCGAGCAGCGCCAGCACCGCGCGCGTCCGCTCGCCGGAGGCGACGCGCTGCGCCAGCGCCATCAGCGCCAGGATGCCGCCCTCGCCGCGGTTGTCCGCGCGCATCACCAGCAGCACGTACTTGACCGTGACGACGAGGATCAGCGACCAGAAGATCAGCGACAGGATGCCGAGCACCTCCCAGCGGTGGAAGCCGCCGCTGGTGAAGTGCTGCAGGCTGGTCTGGAAGGCGTAGAGCGGCGAGGTGCCGATATCGCCATAGACGACCCCGAGCACGCCGAGCAGCGCTGCCGCTGGGATCGCCTTGCGAGATGAGGCCGGGGCCAGGGTGGTGCTCACGCGCCCGTTGCTTACGACGCCTCCATGCTGCACTGCAAGATCACGTCAGCGCGCGCCGAAGATCGCGGTGCCCACGCGCACCCGCGTCGCCCCGTGCGCGATCGCGGCCTCGAAGTCGGCGCTCATGCCCATCGACAGCTCGGCCAGCCCGTGCCGCGCGGCGCAGGCGGCGAGCCAGGCGAAATGCGGCGCCGGGTCGGCCCCGAGCGGCGGCACGCACATGAGGCCGGTCAGCCGCTCGCCGAAGCGCTGGCGGCAGGCCTCGATGAAACCGTCCGCCTCGGCCCTGGCGACGCCGCTCTTCTGCGCCTCGTCGCCGACATTGACCTCGACCAGCAGCCGCGGACACCGCCCCTCCTGCTGCGCCGCCCTGGCGATCGCGTCGGCGAGATGCGGGCGGTCGAGGCTCTCGATCACCTGCGCGAGGCGCACCGCGTCGCGCGCCTTGTTGGTCTGCAGCCCGCCGATGATGGCAAGCTCGGTGCCGGCGGCCGCGGCGCCGAGGGCGGCCCATTTCGCCGCCGCCTCCTGCACCCGGTTCTCGCCGAAATGGCGCTGCCCGGCGGCGATGGCGGCGAGCACCGCCTCGGCGGGGTGCATCTTGGAGACGGCGACCAGCGTGACGGCGGCGGGGTCGCGCCCGGCTTTGGTCGCCGCGGCGCGGATGCGGGCCTGGACCGCGGCGAGCCGGTCCGCGATGCTCGGGGAGGGCGTGGGTGGTTGCATGGACGGCAGACTCATCGGCTGGGCGCGGGCGGTCAAGCGCCGCCGGCACGCAAGCGGGCCGGTGCTGTGGCTGTTCACCGACCGGCGCGGCCCGGACCCGCTGGAATTCGCCCGCACGGCGCCGCGCGGGCTGTGCGGGATCGTGCTGCGCGACGATGCCGCACCGGACCGGGCGGACCTGGCGCGCCGCCTCGCCCGGCTCTGCCGCGCGCGCGGGCTCGCGCTCGCCATCGCCGGCGACTGG
>JAGWQN010000002.1 GCA_028869995.1 Rhodospirillales bacterium | reverse complement strand
GGTGTCGGGATCGACCTCCATCTCGCAGATATGGCAGCCATTGGGGAAGGCGCTGGGCACGCCGGGGAAGACGAGGCTGACGTCGAGCGTGGCCGGCACGTCGTCGGGCAAGCCCTTCTCCGCGCGCAGCCTCGCCGCCAGCTCCATGATGCCGATGCCGCGATCGGTGCCGGCGATGTTGAAGTTGCCGCGGTTGAACTCGATGTCCGCGGCCGCGGCCTCCAGCACATGGGCGGCGGCCTTCTTGCCCTTCTCGATGACTTCCGCGGAGGCGGTGAGGATGGCGGCACCGCTGTTCATGATCGAGCGCGAGCCGCCGGTGCCGCCGCCGGCGAGAAGCTGGTCGCTGTCGCCCTGCAGCAGGTTGATCTTGTCGAACGGGACGCCGAGCGCATCGACGAGGACCTGGGCGAACGGGGTGGCGTGGCCCTGGCCGTAGTCCAGCGTGCCGGTGATGATGGTGACGGAGCCATCCGCCTCGAAGCGGATGCCGCCCATCTCGTTGTTCGCGGGCGCCGTGACCTCGAGGTAGTGGCCGATGCCGAGGCCGCGCAGCTTGCCCTTCGCACGGCTTTCGGCGCGGCGCCTGGCGAAGCCGTCATAGTCCGCGATGGCGAGCGCTTCCTCCAGGATCGCGGGGAAGTCGCCGCTGTCGTACTCCATGGTGGACGGCGCCTTGTAGGGGATCATGTCGGCGCGGATGTGGTTGCGCCGGCGCAGCTCCACGCGGTCGATGCCCATTTCGCGGGCAGCGGTGTCGACCAGGCGCTCCATGTAGTAGTTGCCTTCCGGCCGGCCGGCACCGCGATAGGCGCCGACGGGGGTGGTGTTGGTGAAGACGCACTTCACGGCGACGTCGATCAGCGGCGTGCGATAGACGCCGATGATGTTCTTCACGATGTTCATCGTCGGGGGCAGCGTCGTCGAGTTGGAGAGGACGGCGCCGACATTGCCCCAGCCGCGCACGCGCAACGCGAGGAAGTGGCCGTCCTTGTCGAGGGCGAGCTGGGCCGTGTGGTCGTGGTCGCGCCCGGCGGAATCGGAGAGGAAGCTGTCGCTGCGGTCGTCGGTCCATTTCACCGGCCGTCCGGTGACCCGGGCGGCGGCGATGGCGCAGAAATATTCCGGATAGGCGCTGGCCTTCATGCCGAACGAGCCGCCGACATTGCCGGTGAGCACGCGGATGTTTTCGACCGGGCAGTCGAGCGGCCCGCGCAGCAGGTTGCGCAGGCCGAACACGCCCTGGCAGCCGAGCCGCAGGATGGTGCGCTCGCCCTCCATCTCGGCGATCGCCGAGCGCGGCTCCATCGGGCACACGACGATGCGGCTGTTGCGTAGACGCAACGTCGTGATGTGTGCGGCACGCGCGAAGGCTTCGTCCGCCGCCGCCACGTTGCCGAACTTCCAGTCGAGGACGACGTTGTCCGGTGCCTCGTCGTAGAGCGGCGTGGCACCCAACGCCTCGCTGGGCTCGGTGACCGCCGGCAGAGGGTCGATGTCGGCAAGGATGGCCTCCGCGGCATCCTTGGCCTGCGCCCTGGTTTCGGCGACGACGAAGGCGACCGGCTCGCCGACATAGCGGACCTTGCCGGTGGCGAGCGGCCACTGCACCGGCTTGGGGATCGGCCGGCCGTCGAAATTCTGGCCGGTGACATTGGCGGGCATGGGCTTGAAGCCGAGCCGGGGAAAGTCGGCGGCGAGCAGGATGGCCTTGACCCCGGGCATCGCCCGGGCGGCCTCGATATCGACCGATTTCAGGATCCCGTGGGCGATGCGTGAGCGCAGCACGATACCGTGCAGCTGGCCCGGCACGTTGAGGTCGTCCGCGTAGCGGCCCTCACCGCGCAGCAGCACGGGGTCCTCCTTGCGGCTGACCGGCTGGCCGACGGCGAATCGGCCGGTGGCGAGATCGGGGACGAGCGAAGACGCGCGGGAGATATCGTTCATACGATCGGGGCTCGCTGCCTGGCTGTTGCGGTGCGGTGCAAAGGTGATCCGCGACGGCCGTTCCCGCAAGGGTCGGGCAGCGATGGCGTGAGGATTGTTACGTCACGCGAAACGGCAGCGGGTTCAACCGCGGTGGCTGGGCCCGTCCGCGGCGCCGTTGCGGCCCTCGCCGGCGAGGAGGACGGGCAGCAGGCGCGGGCGTTCGACCAGGCGGCGATGCGGGCGCGGTGGCTGGGTGAAGACGGCCGGCCGCAGCAGCGGCGGGTCGAGATAGGCGGCGAGGTGCTGGCGGATCTCGTCGAGCGCCTGGCCGCGTCGGGTGGAGCGCCAGAGGCGCAGCGCGAGCGTCATCAGCGTGGCGATGCCGGCGGCGTGCAGTGGTGCTGCGACCCGCCCGGCGGCGAGCAGCGCGAACAGCGGCACCGCGAGCCAGGCGGCGATGACGGCGGTCTCGGCGAGACGGTCGGGCAGGTTCGTCTCGCCGAGGGGAGCGTGGCGGGGGGAGGGGCTCAATTTCCGGACTCGCGTCGCTTGGGGTGGCACGGGCCCCCTTTTGCGCGCGGAATATTAAGATTGGATGAAACGTTCCCGTGGCGGCCGGCTGCGCCAGAAAGCGGCGCCGAGCCCGGCCATGATCGCGAGCACGATGAGCAGCAGGGCCACGACGCCCGGCCAGCGTGCCGCGCGCCAGGCCGAGGCGGGCACGATCCCGCCAAGGCTGCCGCCGATATAGAACAGGGTCACGTAAAGCCCGACCGCGCTGGAGCGGGCTCGCGGCACGATGTCGCCGATGAAGCCCATCGACAGGGCCTGCACCGCCATGATCCCGGCGACGAACACGGCCAGTCCCGCGATCGCGGCCGCGAGCCCCGGGGCCAGCGTGATGGCGAGCCCGGACGCCGCGGTGGCCAGCACCAGCATCAGCGTCGGGCGGCGGCCGATGCGCACCGCGAGGCGGGTGAAGGGCGAGGTGGTGGCGGCTCCGACGAGATAGGTGACGAAGACGAAGGCCAGGGCGCCCGGCGAGAGGTCGAGCGGCGGCGCGGCGAGGTCGAAATTGACGAAGGTGAAGACGGCGACGTTGGTGAACAGCATGCCGAAGCCGATGCCGCAGGTCGCCAGCAGCCTCGGGTTGCGCAGGTGCTCGGCATAGGCGGTGAAGGTGGCGCGCAGGCCGCCCGTGGTCGGCACGAAGCGCTGCTCCGCCGGCAGGCGCGCGACGATCCAGAGCCAGGTGGCGAGGGTGAGGGCGGCGATGGCGACGAAGGCGACGCGCCAGCCGCCGAGATCGGCGGCGATGCCGGCGACGAAGCGGCCCGCGAAGCCGCCGAGGATGGACCCGATGGCGTAGCTGCCGGCGGCGCGGATCGCCTCCCCGCCCGGGCACTCGTCGCCGATATAGGCGACGGTGACGGTGATGATGAACGGCACCGCGAGCCCCTGGGCGAAGCGCAGCGCCAGCAGGACCGGGAAGTTGGGCGCGGCGGCGATGCCGAGCGTGGGCAGCAGCATGAACAGGATCGCGCCGGCAATCAGGCGCTTGCGCCCGAGCCGGTCGGAGATGGCGCCGACGAAGGGCGCGAGGGCCGCAACGGCGAGCAGCGGCGCCGTCACCGTCAGGCCTGTGCGCAGCAGGGGGACGTGGAACGTGTGGGCGAGGGAAGGCAGGATCGCCTGGGGAGCGTAGAGGTTGATGAAGGCCGCGACCCCCGCGATGGCGACGGCGAAGCCGCGGCGCCGGTCCAGGGCGGCCGCGTTCAAGGTCCGGGCGGCTCTCGCGCCGGCTGCGGGCCGGGGACACTGAGATAGGCCAGGCGTTTCATCTCCCGCCGCCCGCGCGCGACCGAGTCGAGGATCAGCCCCGAGGCGATGGCGAGCGAGCCGAGCAGTTCGAGGCCCAGGGCGAGCACCGCGGTCGGCAGACGCGGCACCAGCCCGGTGCGCATGAACTGGGCGACGACCGGCAGCCCGAGGCCGAGGCCGGCGACGATCAGCACCGCGGCGACGAGGCTGAACAGCTGCAGCGGCCGTTCCTCCTTCACCAGCACGAGGATCATGCGCAGGATGCGCATGCCGTCGCGCCAGGTGTTGAGCTTGGAGACCGACCCTTCCGGTCGTTCACGGTAGGCGGTCGGCAGCTCGGCGATCGGCATGGCCAGCTCGAGGGCGTGCACCGTGAACTCCGTCTCGGTCTCGAAGCCGGCGGCGAGCGCCGGATAGGACTTGACGAAGCGGCGCGAGAAGACCCGGTAGCCCGACAGCATGTCCGAGACCCGGCTGCCGAAGATGAGGCCGACGAGGCCCGTAAGCACGCGGTTGCCGAAGCGATGGCCGCGGCGATAGGCGGCGGCGGCGTCGGTGACGCGGGTGGCGCTCACCATGTCGAGCCGCTCCTCGAGCAGGAGCGCGACCAGGGCCGGGGCGGCCTGCGCGTCGTAGGTGCCGTCCCCGTCCACCAGGACGTAGACGTCGGCCTCGACATCGGCGAAGCCGCGGCGCACCGCGTGGCCCTTGCCCTGCAGCGCCTCGTGCAGCACGACCGCCCCCGCCTCGCGCGCGAGCGCGGCGGTGCGGTCGCTGGAGTTGTTGTCGATCACGGTGATGACCGCGTGCGGCAGCGCGGCACGCATGTCGGCGACGACGCGCCCGATGGTCGCGTCCTCGTTGTAGCAGGGGATCAGGACGGCGAGGCGCGGGCTCATGCGTGGCGGCGGGCCGGGCGGTGGCGGAGCTGTCTCATTTGAAGGCGACCGTGCGCGAGAAGTGGAAGTTGAGGCCGAGGCCCGCGATCGCGCCTGCGGCGACGGCGAACACCGGCTGGCGCGCGCACAGCACGGACCAGGTGATCAGCGCGAAGTAGGTGCCGCGGTTGACGGCGAAGCCGAACAGGTTGACGGCCAGGAAGCGCGCCCATTGGTGGTGGGCGGGAAGGCTGCCCTGGCCGCGGAAGGTCCAGAGCCGGTTGAGCAGCCAGTTGGCGGACGCGGCGGTGAGGTAGGCGGCGGCACCGGCACCGTAGAGACCGAGCCAGGCGCGCAGGCCATAGACCGTGCTCGTGTCCACCAGGAAGCCGAACGTGCCGACCACGCCGAACCGCACGAACTGCCCGAGAACCGGGCGGTGCGGCAGCGCAGGGGCAAGGGGGGATCCGGACATGGCCCGGCGATAGCGGCAGGGACCGGCGCTGTCGAGATAAGTCGTGTGGAGCGTCGGCCAGGGGCCTCTGGATGCAGGGCGGCCGGCGGGGTCTGTCCGGACGCGCAATGGAGCGTTGCCAGTCGGCCCCTGGCATCGCAGCATGCAGGCCGCGCCACGACGCCGACCGGCGCAGGGCTGAGGGTCACGACGGGATCGCGGGGGGCGCAGGCTTGTTGGACGCCGGACCGCGGGCGCGGCGGCGGCCCGGGCTTGCCCTCGCCAGGGCGGACGCGACCGGGCTATTCTGGGGGCTCATGACAAGATAAGGGGAGGGCGCGATGGGGATGAAACGCAGGACCTTTCTGGGCGCGTCGGCCGCGGCTCTGGCGGCCCCCGCTGTTGCGCGCGCTGCCGGCGTGCTGAAGTTCATTCCACAGGCCGACATAACGATCCTCGACCCCGTCTGGACCACCGCCTACGTGACGCGCAATCACGGCTTCCTCGTGTTCGACACGCTCTACGGCACGGATGCAGCCTTCAACGCCTCGCCGCAGATGGTCGAGGGCCATGTCGTCGACAACGGCGGGCGGCTGTGGACGATGAAGCTGCGCGACGGCCTCAAATGGCATGACGGGGAGCGGGTGCTGGCGCGCGACTGCGTCGCCTCGATTCGCCGCTGGGGGGCGCGCGACGCGTTCGGCGCGACCGTGTTGCAGTTTGCCGACGAGATCGCAGCACCGGACGACCGCACGATTCGCTTTCGCCTCAAACAGCCTTTCCCGCTCCTGGCGACGGCGCTCGGCAAGGCGGCGTCCAATTCCTGCCCGATGATGCCCGAGCGCCTCGCCAAGACCGACCCGTTCAAGCAGGTCACGGAGATGGTGGGCAGCGGGCCGTTCCGCTGGAACGCCAGGGAGCGGGTGGTCGGCTCGCTGGCCGTCTACGAGAAGTTCCAGGGCTATGTGCCGCGTCCGGGTGGCGTTGCTTCCGGCACCGCGGGGCCGAAGATCGTGCACTACGATCGCGTCGAATGGCACATCATCCCCGACGCGGCGACCAAGATGGCGGCGATGCAGTCGGGCGAGACCGACTGGTGGGAGAACCCGCCGGCGGACAACGCGCTCGTGCTCAAGGCGGACCACAGCCTCGTCACGCGCATCCTCGATCCCACCGGGCTGATGGGCTGCATGCGGCTCAACCACCTGGTGGCGCCGTTCGACAACCCGGCGGTGCGGCGGGTGGTGCTCGATGCCGTACGCCAGGAGGACTACATGGTTGCGGTCGCCGGCACCGATCCGGCGATGTGGCATGTGCCGACGGGAATCTTCGCGCCGGGCACGCCGATGGCGAGCGATGTCGGGCTCGGTCGCTTCACCGCGCCGAAGGATTTCGGCAAGCTCGAGGCGGCGCTGGAGAAGGCGGGCTACAAGGGCGAGAAGATCGTTCTGCTGCTGCCGACGGACCTGCCGGAGCTGAAGGCGGAGGCGGAGGTCTCGGCCGACATGTTCCGCCGCATGGGCTTCAACGTCGATGCCCAGGCCTCCGACTGGGGGACGGTCGTGCAGCGGCGAGCCAGCATGAAGCCGGTTGCCGAGGGCGGCTGGAGCGTGTTCAGCACGTTCTGGACCGGGCTCGACCAGCTCTCGCCGGCGGGGCATGTTTTCCTGCGCGGGCAGGGGAAGGCGGGCGGGCAGCCGGGCTGGCCGAGCTCACCCGCGATCGAGGCGCTGCGCAACCAATGGCTGGCGGCGAAGGACGTGAAGACACAGAAGGAGTTGGCGGTGAAGCTGCAGCAGCAGGCCTTTATCGACGTGCCCTACATTCCGCTGGGCCAGTTCTTCCAGAACACGAGCTACAAGAAATCGATCACCGGCGTGCTCGACGGCATTCCGGTGTTCTGGAACGTGCGGCCGGCATGAGCGGGTCTCGCCGCGTCGGAGCCGCGGGATGCTGACCTATATCCTGCGCCGCATCGCCGCCACCGTCCCGGTGATGGGGCTGGTGGCGCTGTTCGTCTTCAGCCTCCTCTACATCGCGCCGGGCGACCCGGCGGCGATCATCGCCGGCGACCAGGCGACAGTGCAGCAGATCGCGCATATCCGCGCCTCGCTCGGACTCGACCGTCCCTTCCTGGTGCGCTTCGCGGACTGGTTCTGGCACGTGCTGCACGGCGATCTAGGCACCTCGATCTTCACCAACCTGCCGGTGCTGAAGATGATCGAGCAGCGTGCGCCCACGACCTTGTCGCTGATGACGATCACGCTGGTGATGTCGATCGCGATTGCGGTGCCGATGGGCGTGCTCGCGGCGTGGAAGGCCGGGACGTGGATCGACCGCACCATCATGGTGATGGCCGTGCTCGGCTTTTCGGTCCCGGTGTTCGTGGTCGGCTACGTGCTGGCCTATGCCTTCGCGCTGCAGCTGCCGTGGTTTCCCGTACAGGGTTATGTTTCGCTTTCGCACGGGTTCTGGCCGTGGCTGCGCAGCCTGATCCTACCGTCGCTGACGCTGGGAGGCATCTACATCGCGCTGATCGCCCGCATCACCCGCGCGACCATGCTCGAGGTGCTGAGCCAGGACTATATCCGCACCGCGCGCGCCAAGGGCGTGGGGCGGCGCGAGATCCTCTATGTCCACGCGCTGAAGAACGCGGCGGTGCCGATCGTGACCATCATCGGCATCGGGTTCGCCGCGCTGATCGGCGGCGCCGTGGTGACGGAGAGCGTGTTCGCGCTTCCGGGCATCGGCCGGCTCACGGTCGATGCCATTCTGCAACGAGATTACCCGGTGATCCAGGGCGTGGTGCTGGTGTTCAGCTTCATCTACGTGCTGGTGAACCTGGTGGTGGATATTCTCTACACCGTCTTCGACCCGAGGATCCGCTATTGAGCATCACCCTCGGCGGCGTTGCCGCCGCACCGGAACTGCCGGACGTCCTGCCGCCGCGGCGCGCGCGCGGGCGCGTCATGCGCTTCGTCGTCCAGCATCCGACCATCGTCGCCGGCGGGCTGCTGCTGGGGGTCATGGTGTTCATCGCCATTTTCGCCCCCTGGCTCGGCACGCGCGACCCCGAGGCAATCTCGCCGATCTACCGGCTGCGTCCGCCGCAGGCCGCCTATTGGTTCGGCACCGACATGCTCGGCCGCGACATCTATTCGCGCGTGATCTATGGCTCGCGCGTCTCCCTCGGCGTCGGCTTCAGCGTCGCGATCCTGGCCTCGGGGATCGGCATGGCGATCGGCGTCGTCTCCGGTTTCGTGCGCTGGCTCGACATGGCGCTGATGCGCATCATGGACGGGCTGATGTCGATCCCTGGCATCCTGCTCGCCATCGCATTGATGGCGCTGACGCGAGGCTCAGTCTACAATGTCGTTGTCGCGATCACCATTCCGCAGGTGCCGCAGGTCGCGCGCCTGGTGCGGGGGGTGGTGCTGACCCTGCGCGAGCAGCCCTTCGTCGAGGCCGCGGTGGCCTCGGGAACCCGGCTGCCGAAGATCCTGATCAAGCACATCGTGCCGAACACGATGGCGGCGCTGTCGGTGCAGGCGACGTATATCTGCGCCTCGGCGATGGTGATCGAGGCGATCCTCTCCTTCATCGGCGCCGGCACGCCGCCGACCATTCCCTCCTGGGGCAACATCATGGCCGAGGGGCGCGCGCTGTGGCAGATCAAGCCCTACATCGTCTTCTTTCCGGCGGTGTTCCTCTCGATCACGGTGCTGGCGGTGAACCTGCTTGGCGACGGGTTGCGCGACGCCCTCGACCCGCGGCTGGCGAAGCGGCTGTGACCATGACCGGGGATGACAAGCTGCTGCAGGTGTCGGACCTGCAGACGCATTTCGCGACCGAGGACGGCGTGGTGCGTGCGGTGCAGGGGCTCTCCTTCTCGATCGGAGCCGGCGAGACGGTGGCGATCGTGGGCGAGAGCGGTTGCGGCAAGTCCGTGACATCGATGTCGATCCTGCGCCTGGTGGCGGAGCCGCCGGGCAAGGTCGCGGGCTCCATCCGCTTCCAGGGGCGCGAGTTGCTGACGCTCTCGGAGGCCGAGATGCAGGCGCTGCGCGGCAAGGACATCGCGATGATCTTCCAGGAGCCGATGACCAGCCTCAACCCGGTGCTGACCGTGGGCCGGCAGATCGGCGAGACGCTGCGGCTGCACGAGGGGCTGGATGCGGCCCAGGCGACGGCGCGGGTGGTGGAACTGCTGTCGCTGGTGGGCATTCCCGCGCCGGAGCGGCGGGTGCGGGAGTATCCGCACCAGCTTTCCGGCGGCATGCGCCAGCGGGTGATGATCGCGATGGCGCTCGCCTGCAACCCGAAGCTGCTGATCGCCGACGAGCCGACGACCGCGCTCGACGTCACCATCCAGGCGCAGATCCTCGACCTGATGCGCGACCTCAAGCGCCGCGTGGGGGCGGCGATCATGCTGATCACGCACGATCTCGGCGTGGTGGCGGAAATGGCCGAGCGGGTGGTGGTGATGTATGCCGGGCGCAAGGTCGAGGAGGCGACGGCCGCGGAACTGTTCGCGCGGCCGCGCCATCCCTACACGCAGGGGCTGCTGGCGGCGGTGCCGAAGCTCGGCTCGTCGCTCGGCGAGAGCGGCCGCGGACGCCTCACCGAAATCCCGGGCCAGGTGCCGAGCCTGCGGCGGCCGATCGCCGGCTGTGCCTTCGCCGGGCGCTGCCCGTATGTGATGGAGGTGTGCCGCCAGGTGACGCCCGCCGCGGCGGACGCGGGGACGGGGCATCTCGTCGCCTGCCACCTTCTGGCCGCGGGGAGGGAAGCGGCGTGAGCTCGAACCTGCTTGAGGTCAAGGCGCTGGTGAAGCATTTCCCGCTGAAGGGCGGACTGTTGGGCACCCGGCGCAGCGTGGTGCACGCGGTCGACGGCGTCTCGTTTCATATCGATCGTGGCGAAACGCTGTCGGTGGTGGGCGAGAGCGGCTGCGGCAAGTCCACCGTGGGGCGTACCGTGCTGCGGCTGCTCGACCCGACGCAGGGTGAGGTCTGGCTCGGCGGCGAGCGGATCGACAACCTGCCCGCGGGCCGGCTGCGGCCGCTGCGCCGGCGGATGCAGGTGGTCTTCCAGGACCCGTTCTCGAGCCTCAACCCGCGCCTGTCGGTCGGCGAGATCATCGCCGAGCCGATCGTCAATTTCGGGCTGGCCTCGGGCTCGGAGCTGAAGGACCGGGTGGCCGGGCTGATGGACAAGGTGCAGCTGCCGCGCGACGCGATGAAGCGGCTGCCGCACGAGTTCTCGGGCGGCCAGCGCCAGCGCATCGGCATTGCCCGTGCGCTGGCGCCGGGGGCGGACATCATCATCTGCGACGAGGCGGTCTCGGCGCTCGACGTGTCGGTGAAGGCGCAGATCGTCAACCTGCTCGCCGACCTGCAGGACGAGCTGGGCCTGGCGCTGATGTTCATCAGCCACGACCTGGCGATCGTCGAGCACCTGACGCACCGGGTCGCGGTGATGTATCTCGGCAAGATTGTGGAGATGGCGGACCGGCGCACGCTGTTTGCCGCGCCGCATCATCCCTATACGCGGGCGCTGCTGTCGGCGGTGCCGGTGCCGGACCCGGCGGTGAAGCGCCAGCGGATCCTGCTCAAGGGCGACGTGCCGAGTCCGATTCATCCGCCCTCGGGCTGCCGCTTCCATACCCGCTGTCCGTTCGCGTTCGATCGTTGTCGCACCGAGGAGCCGGTGCTGCGCGAGCGGGCGCCGGGGCAAACCTCCGCATGCCATCTCGATGAGGTGCCGGAGGCGGCGTGAGGCGGCCGCGGGCGCTGTGAACAGGACGACATAACGCGTGAGGTATCGCCGCAGCGCCGCTTGACCATGGGCGGGGCAGCGGCGAGATTGCTGATCAGGACCATGCAGCCGGCGAGGTCCGCCGGCGAGACGAAACGCAGGGAGGAATGCATGCCGCAGGTGACACTGTCGGTGAACGGCAAGAGCCATACGGTCGAGGTCGAGGGCCGCACCCTCCTGGTGGAGTTGCTGCGCGAGAAGCTGGGGCTGACCGGCACGCATGTCGGCTGCGACACCAGCCAGTGCGGCGCCTGCGTGGTGCACGTGAACGGAGCCTCGGTGAAGTCGTGCACCATGCTGGCCTTGCAGGCGGACGGCGCGCAGGTGACGACGATCGAGGGTCTGGCGAAGCCGGATGGCACGCTGCACCCGATGCAGGAGATGTTCCGCGAACATCATGCGCTGCAGTGCGGGTTCTGCACGCCGGGCATGGTGATGAGCGCGATCGACCTGGTGAACGCGCATCCCGAGGGGCTGACGGAGGAGCAGATCCGTCACGGCCTCGAGGGCAATCTCTGCCGGTGCACGGGCTACCACAACATCGTCAAGGCGATCGCGGCCGCGTGGCCGCTGATGCACGGCAGGCAGATGGCGGCCGAATAGGCCGGGGGGCAGGACGCGGGACCAGCCGGGGAACAACCGGCAGCCCCGCGGGACTTCCGCGGAGAGTTGGGTGCGCGGTCCGTCGCGGCACCCAGACCAGCGAGCCAGGGGAGGCAAGACCTCGATGAACGCACCGTTCGAAGGTATCGGCGCATCGGTGAGGCGCAAGGAAGACCTGCGCTTCATCAGCGGTCACGGCCACTATGTCGACGACATGAACCGGCCGAACCAGCTTTACGCCTACATCCGGCGCAGCGACCGTGCGCATGCCGAGCTGCGCGGGATCGACACCGCGGCGGCGCAGGCAGCGCCGGGCGTCGCCGCCGTGTACACCGCAGCTGACCTCGCCGGGATCGGCGGGCTGCCCTGCGGCTGGCAGATCCACAACAAGGACGGCTCGCCGATGGCCGAGCCGGCGCATCCGGTGCTGGCGAGCGGCAAGGTGCGCCATGTCGGCGACCCGGTTGCGGTCGTCGTCGCGGCGACGAAGCAGCAGGCGAAGGACGCGGCGGAACTGCTGGTCATCGACTACGCCGACCTGCCGGCGGTGGCGAGCGTCACCGACGCGATCAAGCCCGGTGCGGCTCAGCTGCACGAAGCGGCGGCGGGCAATGTCTGCTACGATTGGGAAATCGGTGACAAGGGCGCGGTCGATGCGGCCTTCGCCAGGGCGGCGAAGACGGTCTCGCTCGACCTGACCAACAACCGCCTGATCCCCAACGCGATGGAGCCGCGCGCGGCAATCGGCGACTACGATCCGACCACCGGCGACCACACGCTCTACACCACCAGCCAGAACCCGCACGTGATCCGGCTGCTGATGGGCGCGTTCGTGCTGCAGATCCCCGAGCACAAGCTGCGTGTGGTGGCGCCCGATGTCGGCGGCGGCTTCGGCAGCAAGATCTATCATTACGCCGAGGAAGCGATCGTCACGTGGGTGGCGGCGCGGCTCGGGCGCCCCGTGAAATGGGCGGCCGAGCGCAACGAGAGCTTCATGTCCGATGCGCACGGGCGCGACCATGTGAGCACCGCCGAGCTGGCGCTCGACGCCGAGGGGCATTTCCTGGCTCTGCGGGTGCACACGCTGTGCAACATGGGCGCCTATCTCTCGACCTTCGGGCCGGCGGTGCCGACCTATCTTTACGCGACGCTGCTCGCCGGCGTTTACAAGACACCGGCCATCCATGCCGAGGTGAAGGCGGTGTTCACCAACACCGTGCCGGTCGACGCCTATCGCGGTGCCGGCCGCCCGGAGGCGAGCTTCCTGCTCGAGCGGCTGGTCGATGTGGCGGCGCGCGACACCGGGATGGACCGGGTCGAGATCCGGCGCCGCAACTTCATCCCGAAGGATGCCTTCCCCTATCAGACGCCCGTCGCCCTGCAATATGACAGCGGCGACTATGTGAGCACGCTGGAAGCGGCCATGAAGCATGCCGACTGGGCCGGTTTCCCGGCCCGGCGCGCGGCGGCGAAGGCGAAGGGCAGGCTGCGGGGCATCGGCATGTCCACCTATCTCGAGGCGTGCGGGATCGCGCCCTCGAAGGTGGTGGGCTCGCTCGGTGCGCGCGCGGGCCTCTACGAGGTCGCCAATATCCGCGTGCATCCGACCGGCAGTGTCACGGTGTTCACCGGCACGCACAGCCACGGGCAGGGCCACGAGACGACGTTCGCGCAGCTCGTCGCCGATCAGCTCGGGGTGCCGTTCTCCCAGGTCGAGGTGGTGCACGGCGACACCGGCAAGATCCCGTTCGGCATGGGCACCTATGGCAGCCGCAGCCTGGCCGTCGGCGGCAGCGCGATGGTCAAGGCGGTCGACAAGATCGTCGCCAAGGGCCGCAAGATCGCCGCGCACCTGCTCGAGGCCGCGGTCGAGGACGTCGAGTTCAAGGACGGCAAGTTCACGGTGGCGGGCACCGATCGCAGCAAGACGCTGGGCGAAATCGCACTCACCGCCTATGTGCCGCACAACTATCCGATCGAGGAGCTCGAGCCCGGGCTCGACGAGACCGCGTTCTACGATCCGAAGAACTTCACCTATCCCGGCGGCTGCCATGTCTGCGAGGTCGAGATCGACCCCGAGACCGGCGTCGTCTCGGTGGTGAACTTCACCGCGGTCGACGACGTCGGCAGGGTGATCAACCCGATGATCGTCGAGGGTCAGGTGCAGGGCGGGGTGGCGCAGGGTATCGGCCAGGCGCTGCTGGAAAACGCTGTCTACGACAAGGACGGGCAGCTCCTGTCCGGCTCGTTCATGGACTACACCATGCCGCGGGCGGACAACCTGCCGAATATCACGGTAGGCACCGAATCCACGCTGTGCACGCACAACCCGCTCGGCGTGAAGGGATGCGGAGAGGTGGGCGCGATCGGCTCGCCGCCGGCGGTGATCAACGCGGTGGTGGACGCGCTGTCGGAATTCGGGGTGCGGCATCTCGACATGCCGGCGAGCCCGCAGAAGATCTGGTCCATTATCCAGGGCGCGCCGCGCATGGCGGCGGAGTAACGGGAGAGGCACGATGTACGATTTCGAGTATGTGAAGCCCAAGGCTCTGGCGGAGGCCGCGTCGATCCTCGCCGGCGATGGCGAGGCCAAGGCGCTGGCGGGCGGTATGACGTTCATTCCGGTCCTGAAGCAGAGGCTCAACAAGCCCTCGCGGGTGGTGGATCTGGCGGCTCTCGGGCTCGCGGGGATCAAGGTCTCCGGCGAGACGGTTGAGATCGGCGCGATGACGACGCACGCGGCGGTGGCGAGCTCGGCCGAGGTGAAGCGCGCGATCCCGGCGCTGGCGGGGCTCGCGGCCAATATTGGCGACGAGGCGGTGCGCCACCGCGGCACCATCGGCGGCAGCCTCGCCAACAACGATCCCTCCGCCTGCTACCCTTCCGCCGCGCTGGCGCTCGGGGCGACGATCGTGACCAACAAGCGCTCGATCGCGGCGGACGATTATTTCCAGGGCATGTTCACGACCGCACTGGAGCAGGGCGAGGTCATCACCAAGGTGATTTTCCCCGTTCCCGCCAAGGCCGCCTACATGAAGTTCGCCAACCCCGCCTCGCGGTATGCGATGGTCGGCGTGTTCGTGGCCAAGGGGCCGCAGGGCGTGCGCGTCGCCGTGACGGGCGCGGGCCAGGAGGGCGTGTTCCGCCACAAGGCGATGGAAGCAGCCCTGGCGAAGACCTGGTCGGCCGACGCGCTCGCGGGCGTGGCGACGCCGGCCGAGGGGCTGAACAGCGACATCCACGCCAGCGCCGAGTATCGCGCGCATCTGATCGGCGTGATGGCCAAGCGGGCGGTCGCCGCCGCCGGCTGACATCGCGACGACGAACCGGGCCTGAGCGACCCCCGTGCTGGCCGGTTTCGGCCGGTGCGGGGGTCGTGTCATATGGGACCTGTGTCACAGCTTCGGGGAGAGGGAGCGATGAGCGAGACAGTCCGCGTCACCGTCACGAGGCAGGATCGCTACCGGTTCGTCGTCGATTTCGGGCCGGGAATCGAGGCGGCGCTGGGCGACGAGCCGGCGCCGCTGGGCGAGGGGGCCGGGCCTTCGCCGTCGCAGCTTCTGGCGGCGGCGGTGGCGAACTGCCTTTCGTCGAGCCTCGTGTTTGCCGTCAACAAATACAAGGAGGATCCCGGCCGGCTCACCACCGCCGTCACCTGCGAGGTCGGTCGCAACGACAAGGGCCGGCTTCGCATCCTCGGAATGGCGGTCGAGATGACGCTGGGCGCGGAGCCGGAGACGCTCGGGCACCTGGAGCGGGCGCTGGCGAGCTTCGAGGAGTTCTGCACCGTCTCGCAGAGCGTGCGCGCGGGAATCCCGTTCACGGTCAGCGTGCGCGCGCCGGATGGGCGGGTGCTGAAATGAGCGGCCGCGCGGGCTCGCCGCGGCCGCCTAGGGATTGGTGATGACGACCTTGCCCATGTGCTGCGCCGCGATGAGGTGGCGATAGGCGTCCGGCGCACGCCCGAAGGGGAAGGTGGCATCGATCAGCGGGCGCAGCTGGTTGGCGGCGATGGCGGCGTTCATGGCCTCGAACATCGTGCGCGGGCCGACATAGATGCCGCCGAGGCGAATGGAACGGCGCATGATCGGCGTCGGGTCGATGGTCGCGCCTGCGGTCAGCACGCCGATCAGGGCGATGGACCCGCCGAGGCGGACCGACTGGATCGAGCGGGCGAGGGTGCCCGCGCCACCGACCTCGACCACCGTATCGACGCCCTGTCCCTCTGTCGCGGCGAGGACGGCGTCCTGCCAGTCGGGCGTCGCGCGATAGTTGATGGTGGTCTCGGCGCCCATCGAGCGCAGGCGGGCGAGCTTGGCGTCCGACGAGGAGGTGGCGATGACGCGCGCCCCCATCATGCGGGCGAACTGGAGCGCGAAGACGGAGACGCCGCCGGAGCCCTGGACGAGCACCGTCTCGCCCGGCTTGAGGCAGGCATGGCCGACCAGGGCGTGCCAGGCGGTGACGCCGGCACAGGGCAGGCAGGCGGCCTCGGCGTCGGAGAGATGGTCCGGGATGGTGACCAGGCCCTCCTCGTCGAGCACGACCTCCTCGGCGAGCATGCCGTCGATGGCGCCGCCGAGCGCCGAGGCGGCGGCCTGCGGCGTGATCGGGCCGGCGATCCAGCGCTGCATGAAGATGCCGCCGACGCGCGCGCCGGGGCGGAAGCGGGTCACCTCGCTGCCGATCTCGAGCACCTCGCCCGCGCCGTCGGAGAGCGGAACGAGGTTGGCGCGTGTGCCGCCGCGCCCGTAGGCGCCGCGCGCGACGGAGAGATCGCGGTAGTTGAGCGAGCACGCGCGCACGCCGACCCGCACCTGGCGCGGGCCAAGGGGCGGGCGCGGCGTCGCGGTGAGGACGAGGTTGTCGACGCTGCCCGCCTCTGGCAGCGTCCAGCGCCGGAACGCCGACAACCTATTTGACCGCCGAGAAATCGGTCGGGGCCAGGAGCTGGGTGACGATGTTGGCGACGATCTGGCCGTTCGCCTCGGTCTTGGCGCGGGTCTCGAGCCAGACCGGGTCGGACTGGAAGGCGGCCCATTTCTTCTCGCGCTCGGCTAGGCTCTCCCAGGCGAGGAAATAGGTCAGCTCCTGGTTGCTCTCGCCGACCAGGGTGGTGAAGAAGCCGGCCTGGCGGATGCCGTGCTTGTCCCAGATGCGCAGCGTGTGCTCGCGGAAGCGGGCCAGCAGGTCGGGCAGGCGGCCGGGCACGCAACGATAGACGCGCATCTCGATGATCATGGGTTTCCTCCGTTTGCGGGAAGCGTATCGTGGCGCGTCGGAGCGCGCGGGGGAAGATGCACGTCGTCGTGATCGGGGCCGGGATCGTGGGAGCGGTGTCGGCGGTGGAGCTGCTGCGTGACGGGCACGAGGTGACGATCCTCGACCCCGGCGAGGCGGGTGGCGAGCAGGCGGCGAGCTACGGCAACGGCGGCTGGCTGTCGCCCTCGTCGGTGCTGCCGGTGACGCAGCCGGGGCTCGGCGCCAAGATACCGGGCTGGCTGATGGATCCGCTCGGGCCGCTGACCATCCGCTGGACCTACCTGCCGCGCGTGCTGCCCTGGCTGCGCCGCTTCACGCAGGCGGGGCGGGACTGGAAGCGGGTGCGGCGGATCGCGGCGGCGATGCGCCCGCTGGTGGCCGATTGCCCCGAGCGGCATCTGGCGATGGCGGAGGAGGCGGGGGTGGCGGACCTCATCCGGCGCACCGGGCTGATGTATGTCTTTCCGAGCCGCGCGGATTTCGAGGCCGAGGCGGAATCGTGGAAGATCCGTGCCGAGCAGGGGGTGCAGTGGCTCGAGCTCGACGCCGACGAACTGCGCCAGCGTGTGCCCGAGCTTGACCGCCGCTACACCTTCGCCGTCCTTGTGGAGGATGGCGCCTACTGCGCCGACCCCGGAGCCTATGTCGCGGCGCTGGTGGCGCTGGCCGAGCGGCGCGGGGCGGCTCGGGTGCGCCGCCGGGCCACCGGCTTCGCGCGCATTGGGCGCAAGCTGCGCGGCGTCGAGACCGACGGCGAGCCGATCGCCTGCGATGCGGCGGTGATCGCGGCGGGCGCGCGGTCCAAGGCGCTGGCGCGCGCGGTCGGCAGCAAGGTGCCGCTCGAGACGGAGCGCGGTTACCATGTGGCGATCGTCGATCCCGAGAGCGGACCGCGCATCCCGGTGATGCCGAGCGACGGCAAGATGGTGGCAACGCTGATCGGTGGCGCGCTGCGCATCGCCGGGCAGGTGGAGATCGCGGGGCTGGCCGCGGCGCCCAACTGGAAGCGCGCCGAGGTGCTGCGCCAGGTGGCGCTGCGGAGCTTTCCCGCGCTGCCGCGGGATCTGCCGGCGGCGCGGGTCAAGACCTGGATGGGACATCGGCCGTCGATGCCCGACAGCCTGCCCTGCATCGGCCCGGCGCGGGACTGCCCGAGCGTGGTGCTGGCCTTCGGGCATGGGCATATCGGGCTCGCCTCCGGCGCGCTGACCGGAAGGCTGGTCGCCGATATCGTGGCCGGGACGAAACCGGTGATCGACCCGGCGCCCTATGCGCCGGCGCGCTTCAGGTGAAGGCGCGCGGCCTCAGGCCGGCGTGGAACCAGGTGATCATCGAGTAGATGTCGAACACGGGCAGGCCGAGCGCCGCGCTGAGCGCCGCGGCGTAGGGCGGCATGTTGGTGCATTCGAGGACGATGGCGCCGATGTCGGCGTGGGCCCGCACGAGGGCGCGGCCGGCGTCGAGGATATCGGCCTCGGCGGCATCGACATCCATGTCCTGCTTCTCCGCCTTGATCAGAACGCGGAAGAACTCGCGGCCGTTCTCGGTTCCCTCGATAGGGGTGTCGGGCGGCACGTGCGCCGCGGCGAGGTGGGCCGGCGTGAGGGTGGACTTGCTGACGGTGAGCACGCCGACGCGCTTGCCGGCGGGCAGGGTCGCCTGCACCCACGGGACCTGCATGAGCGAGGAGGTGGCGACCGGCACGCCGACGGCCGCGGCCAGCTCGCGCTGGTAGATCGACAGGAAGCCGCAATTGGTGGTGACCGCCTCGGCCCCCTCGTCGACGAGGTCGCGCGCCGCGGCGATGAACGCGGCGAGCAGGCCCGCCGCGCCCTGCAGCACGACGCGCTCGGGCGAGGCGCCGCGGACGACACGGTAGAGGACGGGAAACGGCCAGGTCGTCGCGTTGCCCATGTCGCCGGGGATGCGCGGAAAGCGGGCCTCGAGCATCAGGATGCCGAGCGGCGCGCCGTAGACCGCCTTGCCCCCCGCGGCGTGGCCCCGCCGCGGCGCGATGCCGCCGGATTTTCCCTCGTTTGCCATGCGCTGTCCTCCGGTTGGCGAATGCGAGCCGACACGTCATGGTGGCGCGAACTGACAACCGGAGGAAGATGATGGCGAAGCCTTTGTTCACGCGCGCGGACCTCGAGGCGCTGCGGCAGTGGGACACGCCGACGATCTGCAACGGGCTCGAGATCGTCGTGCCGGAGCGGCGTGCGATGGGCTTCACCACGGCGCCGATGGTGTGCGTCGACCCCAAGCTGCCGCCCATCGTCGGCCTGGCCCGGACCGGGCTGATCCGCTCGAAGGAGAAGCCGCGTGGGCCGATCCCGGCGCGCGAGGACTGGTATGCCTATGTCGAGGCGACGGAGATGCCCACCATCGCCGTGATCCAGGATCTCGACGACCAGCCGGGGTTCGGCGCGTTCTGGGGCGAGGTGCAGAGCACGGTGCACAAGGCGCTCGGCGTGGCCGGCTGCGTGACCGACGGCAGCTTCCGCGACCTCGACATGTGGGCGCCCGGGTTTCAGATCATCGGCCGGGCCGTGGTGCCCAGCCACGCGCATGTGCACATGGTGCAGATGATGTGCGACGTGAACGTCATGGGCATGCACGCGCACCATGACGACGTGATCCATGCCGACTATCACGGTGCCGTGGTGATCCCGGCGGATTGCGTGACCAGGCTGCCGGCGGCGATCGACCTGGTTTCGCGGCGCGAGAAGGTGATCCTCGACATGGCGAGGACCCAGGGCTTCAACGCCAAGAAGATGGCGGCGGCGCTCAAGCAGTCGGGCGAGATCCACTGAGCGGCGCTGCCGTTCTGGGCCGGCGGGGCAGGGCCCAGGCGGAGCTGGCAGCGACGCTGCGCCTCGCGCTGCCGATCGTGCTCGGCCAGCTTGCGATCGTCGGGCAGAACACGGCGCTGGTGGTGCTCGGCGGGCATCTCGGGCCGGACGTGCTGGGCGAGGTCGGCGTCGGCACCGGGGTGTGGAATCTCGGGCTGATGGCGATGACCGGCATCCAGATGGCGGTCTCGCCGAGTGTCGCGCACCGGCGCGGGGCCGGCGATCTTGGCGGCATCGGCCCGGCTTTTGCCGCCGCGGCGTGGATCGGCGTCGTCGTCGGCTGCCTGGTCGCGGCGCTGCTGTGGTGGCTGGCGCCGTTGCTGATCGCGGGCGCGGGCGTGGTCGGCGTGCTGCAGGGGGGCGCGGTCAGCGTCGCGCGCTCGGCGGCGTTCGCGCTGCCGGCGCTGGGGCTGCTGCTGGCGTGCCGGGGCTTGTGGGAAGGCTGCGGCTGGACGCGCCCGACGCTCGCGATTGGCGTGCTGGGGCTGGTGCAGCTGGTGCCGGTCGCCTGGGTGCTGATGTATGGCGGCTTCGGGCTGCCGGCGCTGGGCGCACGCGGCGCGGGGCTCGCCGAGGTCGCGGTGACCTGGGTCGACATGGCGGTGGCGCTCGGCGTCGTCTGGCTGGCGCGCCGGCGGCTCGGCGCGCGGGGCAGCTTCTGGCCGCGCCGCGCCGAGGTGGCCGAGCTGCTGCACCTGGGCATTCCGATGGCCGGCTCGGTGCTGCTCGAGGTCGGGCTGTTCAGCGCCACGGGGCTGCTGGCGGCGCGGTTTGGCGCGGTGGGCGCGAGCGCGCATCAGGTGGTGCTGAACCTCGGCTCGATCAGCTTCATGGTGCCGCTCGGGCTCGGGCTCGCGACGACGGTGCGGGTCGGCCAGGCGATGGGCGGGCGCGACCGCGAGGGCGCGCGGCGGGCGGCGTTGGCGGGGATGGGACTGGCGCTGACCAGCCAGGCGCTCTCGGCCTGCCTGATGCTGACCGTGCCGCGTTTCCTGGCCGGGTTTTACACCGCCGATGCGGGCGTCGCCGCGACCTCGGTGGTGCTGCTGCGCCTGGCCGCGATCTTCCAGCTGTCCGATGGTCTGCAGGTGACCTCGATCGGGGCGCTGCGCGGCCTGCGCGACGCGCGCGTGCCGGTGGCGATCACCGGGTTCAGCTATTGGTGCGTGGGGCTGCCGCTCGGCTATGTGCTGGCGTTTCCGCTGCGCGTCGGGCTTGCGGGGCTGTGGATCGGCATCATTGCCGGGCTCACCGTGGCGGCGGCGCTGCTGTCGACGCGCTTCTTCCGCCTGCTGCGCCACGCGCGATGAGCGATCTGCGCCGGGGCGGGACGGGCGGCGGGTGTTCGCTTGACGGAGCGGACGGCTCCGCCGAGAGTCGGTGCGCCCAAGGGAGCCGAAGCATCACGTGACAGCGTTGCTGGAGATCGAGGGGCTGCGGACCGTGTTTCGCAGCCGTGGCGGGGAGGTTGCGGCGGTGGACGGCGTGTCGCTGTCGGTGGCGCGCGGGCGCACGCTCGGCATCGTCGGAGAGAGCGGGTGCGGCAAGTCCATGCTCTCGCTCTCGGTGATGCGCCTGGTGCCGCAGCCGGGCAGCGTGGCGGCCGGGCAGGTCCGGCTCGACGGGCGCGACCTGCTGACGCTGTCGGACGCAGCGATGCGCGAGGTGCGCGGGCGGCGGATCGCGATGATCTTCCAGGAGCCGATGACCAGTCTCAACCCCGTCTTCACCGTGGGCTCGCAGATCGTCGAGGCGATGCGCGCGCACGAGAAAGGGGCCTCGCACGATGCGCTGCGCCGGCGGGCGATCGAGGCGCTGGACCGCGTGCGCATTCCCGCCGCCGCGCGGCGGCTCGACGAGTATCCGCACCAGATGTCCGGCGGCATGCGCCAGCGGGTGATGATCGCCATGGCGCTCGCCTGCGAACCCGATCTGCTGATCGCCGATGAGCCAACCACCGCGCTGGATGTCACGGTCCAGGCGCAGATCCTCGACCTGCTGCGCGACTTGCAGCAGCAGACTGGCATGGCGATCATCCTGATCACCCACGACCTGGGCATCGTCGCCGAAATGGCCGATGAGGTCGCGGTGATGTATGCCGGCCGCGTGGTCGAGCGCGCCCCCGGCCCTGCCATCTTCGACGATCCGCAGCACCCCT
>JAGWQN010000105.1 GCA_028869995.1 Rhodospirillales bacterium | reverse complement strand
GGCTCCAGCTCGCTCATCTCGGCGATGCCGCCGGCGTTGTCGGTGACCGGGCCGTAGGCGTCAAGGGCCACGATCATGCCGGCGAGCGAGAGCATCGTCGTCGCCGCGACAGCGATGCCGAAGAGTCCGGCGACCGAGTAGGCGGCGATGATGCCGACGCAGATCACCAGCACCGGCAGTGCGGTTGCCTCCATCGAGACCGCGAGGCCCTGGATGACGTTCGTGCCGTGTCCGGTGGTCGAGGACTGTGCGATGCTGCGCACCGGACGATAGGCGGTCGAGGTATAGTATTCGGTGATCCAGACCAGGAGCCCGGTCACCGCCAGACCCACCAGCGAGCACAGGAACAGCGACGTGCCGGTGATGGTGGCCCCGCCCGCCATCGCCAGCGGTGTCGAGAACCCGGAGACGAGCGCGATGACGATGGCGATGGCGATCGCCGAGAGGATGCCGGTGACGATCAGCCCCTTGTAGAGCGCACCCATGATGTTGTCGTCGGACCCGAGCTTCACGAAGTAGGTGCCGATGACGGAGGTGACGATGCAGACCGCGCCGATGCTGAGCGGCAGCATCATCATCTGGTCCTGCGCCGCGCCGGTGAAGAAGATCGCACCGAGCAGCATCGTCGCCACGATCGTGACGGCGTAGGTCTCGAACAGGTCGGCCGCCATGCCCGCGCAGTCGCCGACATTGTCGCCCACGTTGTCCGCGATCACGGCGGGGTTGCGGGGGTCGTCCTCAGGGATGCCCGCCTCGACCTTGCCCACCAGGTCGGCGCCGACATCGGCCCCCTTGGTGAAGATGCCACCGCCGAGCCGCGCGAAGATGGAGATCAGCGAGGCGCCGAAGGAGAGCGCCACCATCGCTTCCAGCACCGGCCGCAGGTCCGGGCCGGTGACGGTCGCGCGCAGGAAGAAATAGTAGCCCGCGACGCCGAGCAGCCCGAGCCCGACCACCAGCATGCCGGTGATGGCGCCCGACTTGAAGGCGATGTCGAGCCCCTTGGCGAGGCCACTGCGGCTCGCCTGGGCGGTGCGTACATTGGCGCGCACCGACACGTTCATGCCGACATAGCCCGCGGTTCCCGAGAGCACGGCGCCGATGGCGAAGCCGATGCCGACATGGATGCCGAGGACGACGGACAGCAGGATCAGGATGACGACGCCGACGATGCCGATCGTGGTGTACTGACGGTTCAGGTAGGCGCGCGCGCCCTCCTGGACCGCCGCCGCGATCTCCTGCATGCGGCGGGTGCCGGCATCGGCGGCAAGAACCTGGCGGCTGGTGATGAAGCCATAGACGATTGCCAGCAGGCCGCCGGCAAGGATGGCCAGATGGGCCAAGGACATCGGTCGGATTCCCCTCGGTTACAGGCGCACGCGCGCATCCCGATTCCGGCCCGGGTGGCGCGTCGGCCCGGGCTGATGCCAGAACCGGCGCGTTGGCGCAACGTCCAGGGGCGTGCATCGCAGCAGGAAAAGGCGGGATTGGCGCCCCCACGGGACGCCGACTAGCCTTGGCGCATGCGTGTCGCCGACTTTCTCGAGATGTCGCCCGAGGCCGTGGTGGGTCGCCTGGCCGCCGCTGAAATCCAGACCTTCCGGCGCAGCGAGCCCCAGCAATTGCGGGCCTGGCACGCAACGGTTGCGCTCCTGCACCGAGCCTTGGCCGGCTGGCCGGACGCGGCGGCGTGGACGCTGCACCTGGAGTTCCGCCTGCGCCGCCTCGGCCGGCGCCTCGATGCGGCGCTGGTGACTCCACGCGGCGTGTTCGTGCTGGAGGTGAAGGCCGGCAGCACGCGCGCCGAGCCCGCCGACCTGCGCCAGGTCGAGGACTACGCCCTCGATCTGCAGGATTTCCATGCCGGCTCGCGGGGCTTCCCGATCATCCCCATCCTGCTGCCGACTGAAGCCCAACGGGAGGCGACACCGATCGCGATGCCCCTTTTGCTGGCCGGCGCCACGCCGCCGCTGGCGGTCGGTGCGGGCGAGCTCGGGCCGCTGCTGCGCCGGCTTTGGGCCTTGCTGCCGGTTCCTGCGACGCCCCTGGACGTCGCCGCCTGGCCCGAGGCTCCCTACCGGCCCGTGCCGGGGATCGTCGAGGCAGCCCGCCGCCTCTACGCCAGCCACGGGGTCGAGGAACTGGCGGAGGCGCTGGCCGACCGCGCCGCGCTCGCCGCCACCCAGGAGGCGATCGGCGCGACGGTCCGCGACAGCCTCGCCGGCGGGCGCAAGGCGGTCGTGTTCGTCACCGGCATTCCGGGTGCGGGCAAGACGTTGTGCGGGCTCGAGACGGTGTTCGGCACAGGGCGCGCCGCCGGTGCCGCCTTCCTCACCGGCAACCCGACCCTGGTGCATGTCTTCCGCGAGGCCCTTGCGCGCGATGCGGTGGCCGGCGGCATGGCCCCACGCGATGCCCGCCAGCGCATGGAAGGCGCGATCCAGGCGCTGCCCCGGTTTCGCGACGCGCATGTCCGTGCCGGCGGCGCCCCGCCCGAGCGGGTGATCGTCATCGACGAAGCGCAGCGGCTCTGGAATCGCGCCCATGCGGTGCGCAAAAGCCGCGACCGGGAGGTCGCGCTCACCGACGCCGAACCGGCGCTGCTGCTCGACATCATGGCGCGCCATGCCGGCGGCGGGGTGATCGTCTGCCTCGTCGGCAGCGGTCAGGAGATTCATGACGGCGAGGGCGGGCTCGGCGAATGGGCCGAGGCGCTGCGTGCCCGCCCCGCCTGGCGGGTGCTTGCCGCCGAAACGCCGGACCACGCCGATGCCCGGCGGATCCTGCCCGCCACCCTGCCCGCCGAGCGCGATCCGCGCCTGCACCTGGCGGTCGCGCGCCGCACGCTGCGGGCGCCGGCCCTGCCGGAATGGGTCGACCTCGTTCTCGACGGCGATGCCGGCCGGGCCAGCCGCCTGGCCGCGAGCGGGGCCATCCCCATTTTCCTCACCCGCGATCTCGCGGCCCTGCGGTCCGCGCTGCGCGCCCGCGCCCGCGCCCGCGGCCTGCGCCGCTCGGGCCTGGTCGCCAGCTCGGGCGCGAAGCGCCTGCGTGCCGAGGGCCTCGGGGTTGAGCTGCCCCACATGGACGCAGGCGCCGTCGCCCGCTGGTTCCTCGATCGCTGGCCCGATGTCCGGGCCTCCGACGCGCTCGAGACGGTCGCTACCGAGTTTTCCTGCCAGGGGCTCGAACTCGACTATGTCGGCCTGTGCTGGGGCGGTGACCTGGTTCGCGGTCCGCGGGGCTGGCGGGTGCGGCGCTTCGCCGGGACAAGCTGGCAGCGCGTCGCCGCGGCCGAGGCGGCGGCGAACCGCGTCAACACCTACCGCGTTCTCCTGACCCGCGCGCGCTACGAGACCATTGTCTGGGTGCCGCGCGGCGACCGGGCGGACGCCACGCGCGAGCCCGCCGAACTCGATGCCATCGCCGATTTTCTGCGGGCCGCCGGCGCGCGTGATCTGACACCGCCAGCCGCCGCGCCGGCCATGGACACACACGCGGCGGTCCTGCTGTAGTCGCCGCCATGGAGGAACGGCCCGGGCGTGGGATCGCGATGACGGTGCTCGGCATCGCCGTCTTCTCCGTTTCCAACGCGCTCGGCAAATACTTCGTCACCCGCTATCCGCTGGGCGAGATCCTGCTGCTGCGCAGCGCCGCTGCCTTCCTCTGCCTGGGCCCGTTCCTGCGCGGCCGCGACGTCGTCGCCTCCCTCGCGCGCGGCCAGCTCGCATTGCAGGTCATCCGCATGGTCCTGGTCGCGACCGAGCTGGTCTGCTTCTACCTCTCGGTGAGCACGCTCCCGCTCGCCGCCGTCAGCACCTTCTACCTTGCCGTGCCGATCTACGTCCTGGTGCTCTCCGCCGTCTTTCTGCGCGAGCGGGTCGCGGCGCGGCGGTGGGTTGCGGCCCTGGTGGGGTTGGTCGGTGTGTTGGTGGCGCTGCGACCCGGCGTTGCCGCGGTCGCCGGCGTCGGCCGCGCGGAGGCGATCTGCATTTTCGGCAGCCTCTGTTATTCGGTGATCCTCACCCTCACGCGACGCCTGCGCGGCACCGCCGGCACGGTCCTGGTCGCCTGGCAACTCACGGGCGTGCTGGCGCTCGGTGCCGGTTGGTCCACGCTGCATTTCGTCTGGCCCGGGCCGATCGACCTTGCAGCACTGGCGGCGATCGGGCTCATCACCATGACCGGCTATGCCGGCGTCAACCGCGGGCTGCAGCTGGCTCCGGCGTCGCTGGTGGCGCCTTTTCAATACACGTCCATCGTCTGGGCGACGCTCACCGGCTTCCTGGTGTTTGGCGAGGTGCCGAAGGCCACCACCATCATGGGGGCTGCGATCATCATCGGCGCCGGCCTGTTCCTGCTGTTCGCCGAGCGGGCGACCTATCCGCGGCTCGCGCCGACGGCAAAGCTTGAAGCCGCGGCGCCGGCGGGAGATAGAGAGACCGCGAGGCGCCTGTAGCTCAGTTGGTCAGAGCGGGCCGCTCATAACGGCTTGGTCGCAGGTTCGAGTCCTGCCGGGCGCATCGCAGAATCAACGGATCATATGAGGTTTGCGCGCGGGACCGCCGGCGCGGCGGCGCTGCGGGCACTTTTCGCCACCCCGCCCGCCTGGCCCGAGCCAGGCCGCCGCGCATCGCATCCCTGCCGTGGCGAGGGGTGACGAGGCGCGCAAACGCTGGCATGACCCGCCGCGTCCATCCCCACCGACCGGAGCCTGCCGATGCCCGCCTACCAGTATGTCTACGTGATGAAGGACCTGACGAAGAGCTTCCCCGGCGGTCGGGAGGTCTTCAAGGGCATCACCCTGTCCTTCCTCCCCGGCGTCAAGATCGGCGTGCTCGGTGTCAACGGCGCCGGCAAATCGACCCTGCTCAAGATCATGGCGGGCATCGAGAAGGAATACGGGGGCGAGGCCTGGGCGGCGGAAGGCGCACGCGTCGGCTACCTGCCGCAGGAACCGCAACTCGACCCCGCGCTCACCGTCGCCGAGAACGTCGGCCAGGCCTTCGGTCCGCTCAAGGCGGCGATCGCGCGCTTCCACGAGATCTCGGACGCCTTCGCCGAGCCGATGGATGACGAGCGGATGAACGAGCTGCTCGCCGAGCAGGCGGAGCTGCAGGAGAAGATCGACGCCGGGGATGGCTGGGAGCTGGACCGCCGCATCGAGATCGCGCTCGACGCGTTGCGCTGCCCGCCGCCGGACAGCCCCGTCACCAGGCTC
>JAGWQN010000001.1 GCA_028869995.1 Rhodospirillales bacterium | reverse complement strand
GATATTTCTCGACGGCCTCGGCGGCGGTGACCTCCATCAGGTAGATCATCATGGGCGTGCCGTAGACCTCGGGCATGTTGGGGTGAAAGTGCGCCACCGTCATCTCCCGCGTGACGATGACGGATTTGCCGGCGTCGAGCGCCCTGCCCGGCGGACGGGCGACGGCGGTGATGAACAGGCCCTCCTCGGTCGTCGGGCCCATCGCCACGTTGCCCTCCGGCACGCCGAGATAGGCGGTGGGCATGTAGTGCACGTCCTCGCGGAAGCCGTTGCGCCTCAGCAACTCGTTGCAGATCGCCGCAAAATCCCCGGGGATCTCGGTACGCATGCGCACGATCTTCATCGACTCCCGCAGTCGCGCGATGTGGCGGTCGAGCGCGAAGCTGTAGAGCTGCTGCTCGCCCGGGTTCCAGTAGGCGCGCACGCCCTCGAACACCGAGGCGGCGAGCGCCACCGCCTGGGTGCGGACATGCAGCCGGCACTGGTCGTAGGGGATGAAGGCGCCGTCCATCCACCCCCATTGCGGCTGCGTCGCCCCGGTCATGTCGTTGTGCTCCCCTGTGGCGCCCTCCCGCGCGTCGCGAGGGTGGGGGCAGTATAGGTGAGGGGCGCCGGTTCCTTCCAGCCGCTTCCCGCCCGCGCTATGCTGCGGCGGCAGGGCGGCCATTGAGCATCCCGATGGGGATTTTCCCGGGTCGATTTCGCCTGGCGCTTCCCGCGGCCCTGCTGCTGGCGGGCGCGGAGTGGGCCCTGGGCGGCGCGCCGGCCGCCTGCTTGTGGGCCGCCGCCTCCGCGGCGCGCGCCTCCAGCGGGTCGATGCCATGGCGATGCATACGGAACAGCGCCGCCGCCTTCTCGCGGGCCTCGGCGAGCTTCACCGCGCGCCGTCCCCGGGCCGGGCCGAGGCCCATCTCGCGCATGCGCCCGCCATGGACGTAGCGCAGCACCCAGTAGGCCGCCTCCGGCCCCTTCACCAGCAGGTAGAGGCCATCGCCATCCGCGTGCCTTCCCTCGCGGAGGGTGCGCACCTGTACCGCCGACAGCCTGTCCACCCGCGCCATGGCGAGGCCTCCGATCTGTCCCCTACATTGTCCCCTATTGCGGTGGCCGGCTGAACGCGAACTTTCGCGGACGCCGAAGGCCGCGCAGGCACGCACATGCGCCTAACTCATTGTTTCTATGGAGATAGACGGAACGCCCGCAGAGGGCCGCGAACACTGGCGAAGGGGGTTCTGGCGGAGGGGATGGGATTCGAACCCACGATACACCTTTACAGTGTATAACGGTTTAGCAAACCGCCGCCTTCAGCCGCTCGGCCACCCCTCCGTCACGCGCGCTTCTAGGGTTCGCCCGCCGTCAGGTCAAACCCGGCCATTGCCGGCCCCTCCCCCGGGTCAGCGCAGCGCCACGGCGAAGCCGCGAGCCGTCGCGGGGCGGGCCATCATCGTGCGGAACCAACGCTGGACGTTGGCAAACTCCGCCAGGTCGACCCGATGGCGCTCATGCCGCCAGACCCAACCGAGAATGGCAAAATCGGCAATGCTAACCTCAGCACCAGCGAAAAATGGCACCTCGCCCAACCTGCGGTCCGCGACGCCATAGAGCCGGCGGGTCTCCTTGCTGTAGCGCTCGAGCCCGTAACGCCGGTCGGTCTCGTTTTCGATCTGGAGAAAATGGTGCACCTGCCCGGGCATCGGGCCGAAGCCGCCGACCTGCCACATCAGCCATTCGAGGACCGGGACCTGGGCGCGCAGGTCCTCGGGCAGGAACTTCCCACTCTTGCGGCCGAGATACAGCAGGATGGCCCCGGACTCGAAGACGGTGATCGGCGCGCCGCCGGGGCCGTCCGGATCGACGATCGCGGGAATGCGGTTGTTGGGCGAGATGGCGAGGAACTCAGGCCGGAACTGCTCGCCCTGACCAATATTCACGGGCCTGACCGTGTAGGCGAGCCCCATTTCCTCGAGCGCCACGCTGATCTTGCGCCCGTTCGGGGTATCCCAGGTCCAGAGTTCGATCGGCAAGGCGGCGCCCTCCCTGTGGTGATGCTCAGCCGAAACGTTCCAGCCGGTAGTTCGGATCCGGCTGCTCTCCGTGCAGCAGCGCCGCGGCGGTGATCTCGCCCGCGACCGGACCCAGCGTGTACCCGTTGGCGGTCAGCGTGTTGAAGAAGCCCGGCACGCCGGGCGCCTCGCCGAAGATCGGCGCACGGTCGATGGCCGGATTGACGCCGGTCCAGGCGCGGATGATGCGCAGGCCCGCCAAGGCCGGCAGCACGCGATGCGCAACCCAGAGATTGCCCTCGATGGAGCGCCGTTCGTTGCGACTGCGCCCGTCATGGGCGTCGAAACGTCCGAACCAGCCTCCCCCCACCAGCAGACCGCCGGAATCCTGCTGCTTGAGGCTCAGGTGGCGGCGTGCGAGCGCCACCAACCCCTCGACCAGGCGCGGCGCAGGCTCCGTCACGATGACCTGCTGCACGGTGCCGGTGATCGGGATCTCCAACCCAACCATGGCGCCGATCGCCGCACCCCATGGCCCGGCACAGTTCACCACGCGCCCCGCGCGGACGGGGCCACGCGAGGTCTTGACGACAAAGCCGTGGGCTGACGGCTCGACCGCGACCACCTCGGCGCCGGGAAGGATCCGCGCCCCCTGGGCCAGGGCCAGACGGCGAAGCGCCATGGTGCCGCGCAGCGGATCGATGCGCCCCTCGGCGGGACAGAAGACGGCGCCGGCCAGATCGTGCGCCAGGTTCGGCGCCATCGAGCGCAACTCGTTGGCGCCGATGACGTGGGTCTCGACGCCCCAGCGCCGCTCGAGCGCCGATTTCTGCGCCAGCAACGGCAGGTCCTCTGGTCGTTCGGCCAGCACCAGCCCACCGGGGGTGGAGATGCCGAGGGATTCGCCCGCTTCATCGGCAAGCGCCTTCCAAAGCGCGATGGAGCGCGGGCCGAGCGGCAAGGTGTGCGCCGCCGGCCCGCCATCCGGCGGGCCCTCGGGGTCGAAATCGTAGGATATGAGCTGGGCATGCAGGCTGCCGGCGTTCGCGGTGCTGGCGGCGAGCCCAGCCTCGTCGCGCTCGAGCACCAGCACGTCCGTTCCCTCGCGGGCGAGGAAGTAGGCGGTGGCCAGGCCGACGACACCGCCGCCGATGATGACGATGGCCGCCTCGGTGCGTGGCATCGCCGGGGGCGCCACCGGCACCCGGCGGGCGGGCAACGCCATCACCGGGATCAGCGGCGCCTCGAATTCATCCGCCTCCACCATCAGGGCGGCCGCGGGGACCGGGCGCACCGGCAGGCGCGGGGCGGCAAAACTGTTCTCGCCAAGCTCGCCGGGACACAGCCGCGCAACCGTCGCGGCGCAGAAGCGACCCTGGCAGGGGCCCATGCCGGCGCGCGTCGCCTTCTTCAGCGCGGCGAGCGAAACCAGACCGCCGGCGATCTCGCCGCGCAACTGCCCGGCAGTCACGTTCTCGCAGCGGCAAACGACGGTGTCGTCCGCCAGCTCGCGCGGGGCCGGCGGCGGAAAGACCCGTGCGAGCGCCGCCTGGAACCGCTCGGCCCGAACCAGCGCCCGGTGCGCCGCGGCATCGGGCGGTGCCACGAAGCCGAGATCGCGCGCGGCGGCGAGGCCGGCGAGCCGGCCCCGCGCCAGCGCCACCCGCGAGCCGCCGATCGAGGCGCCGTCGCCCACCGCCAGCACCGCTTCGTTCGAGGTGCGGCCTTCGGCGTCGGCTACGGTCTCGAGGCGCCCGCCGCCGACAGCGACGTAGCGATGATGCAGATCGAGGGCCCGGGCGAGGCCGGTCTCCGGCTGGAAGCCTTCGTGTAATGCCACGGTCGAGGCCGGAAGGGTGCGCGGGCCGGCCGGGGTGGCGATACGAACGCCCTCGACCCGCCCCTCGCCCAGCACCGCCTCGATGCGGCTCTGCCAGAACAGCGGCACGCAGCCGACGGTCAGGCGGGCGAGCATGCCGATGCCGGAAGCCGCCAGCCTTGCGTCGGCGGCAAGCAGACCCAGGGCGCGCGGCCGGCTTGCGGCGGGCGAGCTATCGACCACCGCGGCGGGCGCGACGCCCATGGCCAGCAGTTCGTCAGCGACGGAAAGGTTGAGAGCGCCGGCGCCGCCGATGACGATCGGACGGGTCGGCGCCACGCGTTGGCTGCGCACCAGGGTCTGCAAACCGCCGGTGGTCATCACCCCGGGCAGGGTCCAGCCGGGGATCGGGACCGGCGCCTCGTGCGCGCCGGGAGCCAGGATGAGACGCTTCGAGCGGAAGATCCTGGCGACGCCGTCCACCAGCGCGGCCACTTCGTCGGCACCGAAGGCGCCCCAAACCAGCGCCTTCTGGACCCGGCGCACACCCGCCGCCTCGGCCCGGGCATGCAGCGCCGCCGCCTCGCGCAGCTTGGCGTCGGGAGCGATATCGGCATAGGCCGGCGCCGGTAGCTTGTGGAACTGCCCGCCGGGCGTCGCCCGCTCGTCGAGCAGCACGACGCCCGCGCCCGCCTCGGCAGCAGCAATGGCCGCCGCCATGCCGGCGGGGCCGGCGCCCACCACCAGCACATCGCAATGGGTCTCCTCGGGTGCGGCTGGCGGCAGCGGTGCGAGCGGCGCCAGCAAAGCGGGGCGGGCGGCGGCCACCACGGCCCCGTCGCGCACCCGCTCCATGCACGCGCGCACGCCGATGCGCCCGTCCACCGTCACGACGCAGTCGCGACACGCACCCATGCCGCAATGCAGGCCGCGCGGCGCCTCCCCCAGCGTACGGAACGAGGCGACGCCGGCAGCGGTCAGCGCGGCCGCGATGGTCTCGCCCTCGATCGCGGGAACCGGGGTGCCTTCCCAGGTCAGGCTGATCGGCCGACCGGCGCGGGGTGAACCGTCGGACTCAAGCCGCATCGCCGGGCGCCTCCGCCGCGCGGGCTCGCGCACGATCCATGCTGCGTCTCCTTCCATCGTCGGGCGAAGGCTAAGGGGCGGGCGGGGCCAAAGGCAAACCCATCGCGGGTTTGTCAGCGCGGACGAGCGCGGTCAAACTCGCGCGGGGAGGCCATGACAGGCATGGAGGGACTCGATCGCGTCATCGGCATCGGCAGGGCCGGGCATGACCAGCAGGGTGCGCCCCCGCCTGCCTGCCCGCAACCAGCGCACAGGAGAGCAGCGTGGCTCGTTACGATATAGCACCTATGCCGGCGCAAATCCCGGCCGCCGTCATCGCCCTCCTGTGCCAGGTGGAGACGGCGACGGTGGGGCACTGGCGCCATTGGGGGTTCTGCGACCGCCGCATCGCGCCGGTGCTGCGCCGGCGGGTGGCCGGGACCGCGGTCACGGTCGCGATTCCGGGGCCCGACTCAACCCTTCTGCACCATGCGGTCGGCCTCTTGCGGCCGGGCGACATCCTGGTCGTCGACCGGCTTGGCGACGACCGGCATGCGTGCTGGGGCGGCTGGCTGACGACCGCCGCCAAGGCCGCCGGGGCCGCGGCGGGCGTGGTCGATGGCCCGTGCACCGATATCGAGGAGATCGAAGCCTCAGGTTTTCCCATGTGGTGCCGCGGCATGGCGCCGATCACAACCAGGCTCTACGACCTCGGTGGACGGCTCAACCACCCGGTCGCAATCGGCGGCGCGGTGGTGATGCCCGGCGACGCCGTGCTCTGCGACGAGAGCGGGGTGCTGGTGCTGCCTCCCGCCGAAGCTGAAGCCGAGGCGCGCGAGGCGCTCGCGCGCCAGGAGCGGGGACTGGCGATGCAGGCCAAGGTGGCGGCGGGCGACAAGCTGGGCACGCTCTCGGGCGCCACGGCGACGGTCCTGGCGGCGAAGGACTGAGGCGATGATCGGGGTCGACTGGGGCACCACGTCGTTCAGGGCCTGGCGGCTCGGACGCGACGGCGCGGTGCTTGGCGCGCGTGTCGCGGCGCGTGGCATTCTCAACGTGCAGGATGGCGATTTCGCGAACGCGCTGCGCGAGCTGTGCGGTGACTGGCTGGCTGAAGGCGAGGAGCGGGTGTTGCTCTGCGGGATGATCGGCAGCCGCCAGGGATGGGCCGAAGCCCCCTACCTCCCCTGCCCCGCCGGCGCGGCGGAGCTTGCTGAGGCCCTGGTGGAGGTGCCTTTCGCGGGCGCCCACATCCGGCTGGTGCCCGGGCTTTCCGCGCACGACCGGCAGAACGTTCCGGAGGTGATGCGCGGGGAGGAGACGCAGATCGCCGGCCTCGACAGCGCCGACGGACTGGTCTGCCTGCCCGGCAGCCACAGCAAATGGGCGCGCGTCGAGGCGGGGCGTGTGGTCGGGTTCGAGACCTATTTTTCCGGCGAGACCTTCGCGGCGCTGCGCTCGGCCACGATCCTCGGGCGGATGATGCCCGATGCGCCCACGGATCTCGACGCTTTCGACCGGGGCCTTGCGCGGGCAGGCGACCAGGGGCACCTCCTGCACCACCTTTTCGGCGTGCGTTCGCGGGGGCTTGCCGGCGCGCTGGCCCCGGCAGCGAGCGCCTCCTACCTGTCCGGCCTGCTGATCGGCCACGAGGTCGGCGCCGCCATGGCGACCGGGGCGCACGTCACTATCGTTGCCAACGCGCAACTTACGGCCCTTTACACGCGTGCGGTCGTGGCGCGCGGCGGGGTGGCGACGCAGGCCCCGCCGGAGGCCACCGCCCGCGGCCTCGCCCGCATCGGAGCACGGACATGGCCCTGAAGCTTGCCGAAGCCCTCGGACGCTGCCCGCTCGTCGCGATCCTTCGGGGCGTGCGCCCGGAGGAGGCCGAGGAGATCGCAACCACACTCGAGGCGGCCGGCATCGTCATCGTCGAGGTGCCGCTCAACTCACCCGACCCTCTCGACAGCATCGCCCGCCTCGCCCGGCGCTTCGCCGGCCGGCTGCTGGTGGGCGCGGGCACGGTGCGGCGCCCCGAGGAGGTGGCCGAGGTCGCCGCGGCGGGCGGACGGCTGATCGTCATGCCGCACGCGGATGCCGCGGTGGTCGCGCAAGCGAAGGCGAGGGATCTGATTGCCGTCCCTGGCTTTTTCTCACCAAGCGAAGCCTTCGCGATGCTCGATGCCGGCGCCGACGCGCTGAAGTTCTTCCCTGCCGAAGCCGTGCCACCCGCCACGCTGCGAGCGCTGCGGGCCGTGCTGCCTTCGGGAACGATGGTGCTGCCGGTGGGGGGCATGGATGCGACGACCATCCCGGCCTGGCGCAGCGCCGGAGCCGCCGGGTTCGGCATCGGCTCGGCGCTCTACCGGCCGGGCGACACGGCCGCGGATGTCGGTCTCAAGGCCCGGGCGCTGCTCGACGTGCTGTGAGCGACGGGCGAGGACGACAAGGCGGCGCGGCCGGCTTCTTGTCGGCCCGTGCCGAAACGGGCGGTGCGGCACATCGCGTCGACGCCGCCGCGGGGACCGCCGGCCCGGTGCCGCGGGTCCCCTAGGGCGCGGGCGAAACCATCAATCCCTGGCGTCGCTGATAACGATCCCATCGTTTGCATCGGGCGGTGGTTTGTGGGTAGGGTCCTTTCAAGCGCGGACGACAACCACGCGCGCGGCCACGTTTCACACAGCGCACGGCACCGTCCCTGACGGGACGGCACGGCGCTTCACAGGGAGGGGCCTATGGCGAAAAAATACTCTCAATTCGGCCTGTCGCGCCGAGGCGTGCTGAAAGCGGGGGCGGCCGCCTCCGCCTTGCCGCTGGTGCATGTCCAGACCGCAAACGCAGCGGGAACGCTCAAGCTCGGGTTCTGGGACCATTGGGTGCCGGCGGCAAACCCGATGATGCGCTCGATGGTAACGGAGTGGGGCAAGAAAAATCATGTCGACGTCACGCTCGACCTGCTGAGCTCCGGCGCGGCCAACAGCAAGCTGCCGCTGACGCAGGCCGCCGAGGCGCTCTCCGGCACCGGCCACGACGTGATGGCGTTTCTGACGTGGGACGTGCAGCACTATCACCAGCACCTCACCCCGGTCGACGACGTGGTCGACGGGCTGATGAAGCAATACGGCGAGATGGATGGGGTCGCGAGCTATGCCGGCAAGGTGAACGGCCACTGGATGGCGGTTCCGACCAGCGTTGGCTCGCAATACAAGCCGTCCTGCGTCCGCATGAGCTTCTTCAAGAGCCAGGGCATCGACGTCGAGAAATGGTACCCCAACAAGCCGGGTAATGCCTCGACGGCGACGGCCTGGACCTACGAGGAGATGCTGAAGCTGGCCCCCGCGGCGAAGAAAGCCGGCATGCCGTTCGGCCTTGGCCTCGGGCAGACCACGGACAGCGTCGACTGGACCGGCTCCTTCCTGCGCGCTTACGGCGCCGAACTCGTCGACGAGAAGGGCCAGATACAGGTCAAGTCGGACGCGATGAAGCAGGCCCTGGACTTCATGCAGCGCCTCGCCCCGAGTCTGCCGGCGGACACCTGGTCCTACGATGACGCCTCCAACAACAAGGCACTGATCTCGGGCAAATCGGCGCTGATCTTCAACCCGCCATCGGCCTGGTGGGTGGCGCGCCGCGACGCGATCAAGGTTGCGGAGGATTGCTGGACCTTCCCCAGCCCGTCCGGGCCGAAGGGGCGGTTCATTCCCTACCAGCCGTATCTGTGGGGCATCTGGAACTTCAGCCCCAACAAGACCGCGGCGAAAGAGCTGCTGACCTGGCTGCAGCAGCGCCCACAGGTGGAGAAGCTCTGCAACGCGTCGGCGGGCTACGACATTCCGCCGCTGCTCAGCATGCACGACTTCAAGATCTGGGAGACCGAGAAGCCGCCGCTGGGCACGGTCTACAACTATCCGATCCGGCCATGGCACGATGCGCAATCGGCGATGGCGGCCGCGCCCGCCCCTGCCCACATCGGCACCCAGCTCTACGCCAACGCGACGTTCAACGTGATGGTGGCCAAGCTGGTCAAGAACAAGGAAAGCATGGACAGCGTGCTCAACTGGGCCGAGCACGAGATCAACGGCTACATCAACATGTAAACCCTTGACGCCACGGACCGGGAGCGGCCCGCCGCTCCCGGTCTGCCTGCTGCACTGCCATTGACCGCGAAAGAGGATTTCATCTCGATGGCCGAAGGCACGACAGACGTTCCGATCAAGGGGGTTTCCGCGCCGCGCAGCCGGTCACGTGGCGGTGCCCTGCACCGAATGGCGCGCCGCCGCTCGACAATCGCGGTGGTGATGTGCCTGCCGCTGTTTGCGCTGCTTGCAAGCTTCGTCGTCTATCCGTTCTTCTATTCGATCTACCTGTCGACCCTGAACCGGGACATGACCCGGTTCGTCGGGCTGTTCAACTATCAGTACCTGTTATCGAGCAACACCTTCCAGCTCGTCATCTTCCAGAGTTGTCTCTTCGCGATCACCGCCGTGTTCCTCAAGGCGCTGATCGGGTTCGTCCTCGCCCATGTGATGCACAACGTCACCGGCCCCGACCAGAAAATCTGGCGCGGCGTCCTGCTGCTGCCCTGGGTGATCCCGCCGGCGCTGTCCACGCTCGGCTGGTGGTGGATGATCGAGGGCAGCTACTCGGCGGTGAACTGGCTGCTGCAACTCGCGGGGATCCACCCGATCGCGTTTCTCTCGAGCACAATGTGGGCGCGCTTCTGGATCATCATGGTGAATGTCTGGTTCGGGACGCCGTTCTTCATGATCATGTATCTCGCCACGCTGAAGTCGGTGCCCGACCAGCTCTACGAAGCGGCAGCGATCGACGGCGCCACCGGCTGGCAGAAGATCCGTTTCATCTCGTTCCCGATGTTGCGCAATATCATCAGCATCACGACACTCTTCAGCCTGATCGTCACCTTCGCCAACTTCGACATCGTCCAGATCCTGACGGCCGGCGCACCGGCG
>JAGWQN010000104.1 GCA_028869995.1 Rhodospirillales bacterium | reverse complement strand
TCGAGCATGCGCACGGCGCCGGCGCGCGCGGGCTCGACGTCGTCCACCACGAGATAGCGCTTGCCGTCGAGCCGGGGGCCGGTGGGCGCGGGCGCGGGGTCGAGGGCGACGGCGATCGAGAAGCGGAACTCGCTGCCGCGGCCGCCGGCGCGCGTCGCCGCCCCGATCGAGCCGCCCATCAGCTCGCACAGCCGCCGGCAGATCGCCAGCCCGAGGCCGGTGCCGCCGTATTGCCGCGCGATCGAGGCATCCGCCTGGCTGAAGCGCTCGAACAGGACCGGGATGCGCTTGGGGTCCACGCCGATGCCGGTATCGGTGACGGTGCCGGTGAGCAGGATCGAGGCCTCATCGCGCGGGCGCGCCTCGAAGGCCAGCTCGATCCAGCCGGCCTGGGTGAACTTCACCGCATTGCCGACGAGGTTGAGCAGGATCTGGCGCAACCGCCCGGGGTCGCCGATCAGGCGGTCCGGCACGCTGCGGCCGGCACGATAGATCAGCTCGACCCCCTTGCCCGCCGCCGCCGGCACCATCAGCGCCATGATGGTGGCGACCTCGGCCTCGAGGCGGAAGGGAACGTGCTCGAGGACCACGGCGCCGGCCTCGATCTTGGAGAAGTCGAGGATGTCGTTGAGCACGGTCAGCAGGTGCTCGGCCGAGTTCTGCATCGTCGCCACGTAGCGCTGCTGCTCGGCGTCGAGGCGGGTATCCATCAGCAGGCCGGCCATGCCGATCACCCCGTTCATCGGGGTGCGGATCTCATGGCTCATGGCGGCCAGGAACTCCTGCTTGGCCCGGCCGGCCGCCTGGGCGGCGCGCTCGCTGCGGGCGAGGCGGTCGCCCTGGCGGCGCAGCGTCTGCGCCTGGCCGTAGAGCAGCCACAGCGCGACCAGGATGACGAGGCCCAGCGCGCCGAGCCAGGCGCCCAGGATGCCGGCGTCGCGCTCCGCCGGCACCAGGGCCGCGCTGTTGCGCTGGCTCGCCGCGACCACCAGCCCGCTGCCCGGGACCGGGGCGAAGGCGACCACGGAGCCGCGCCCGGCGGCGTCGGCAAAATGCGTCGTGCCGCGCGCCGACACCCCGTCCGACGGCGAGGAGAGCGCCCGCACGCGGCCGGGAGCCGGCTTGCCGATCATCGCCCGGGTGACGTCGCTGCCGGCGAGGATGGCCGCGTCGCGCGATTGCAGGCGGATACTGACGCCGAAGCCGACGACCAGGGGCTCCGTGGCGGCGAGCAGCTGGGCGGGGTCGATGAGCAGCACGGCGGCGCCGCGGGGCCCGCCCAAGGCGTCGCGCCGGACCTCGGTGTAGGCGAGCCAGGCCTGCGCGCCCTGCCCCGGCAGGCCGGTGACCACGCCGCTCAGGGTCGGCGCCGCGTCAGGCGATTGCAGGGCGGCGGCGAACCAGGGCTGGTGGGCGAGATCGATGCCGGCGAGGCGCGCGGGGCTGCTGGCGAGGACCTGTCCCGAGGGGTCGGCCAGCACCAGGCCGCGCACCATCGGCAGGGTGTCCAGGCGGCGGGCGAGTTCGCTCTCGAGCCGCGTGCCCGAGGTATCCGGCGCCTGCGGCAGCGAGGCGATGACACCGAGCAGCGCGCGCAGCGAGGCGAGGCTGCGGCCGGCCTGGGCGGCGGCGGTGCGCGCGACGGTCGAGGTCAGGGTCTCGGAATCGCGGATGGCGCGGCCGGTGCCGGCGTTGCGCAGGACCAGGAACACGCCGATCAGGGTGACGATGACCGCGACCGTGCCGGTGGCGAAGAACTGGCGCAGCCGCACCTTGCGGCGCCGCGAACCGCCGCGTCGCACCTGCCCGGTCAGGTCGTCAAAGCCAGGTCGGCGTGCCATCGTCTCCGACCATGGCACAGCCCGCGGTGCCGGGGAAACCGCATCGTGACTGTTCCTGCAGGCTGGGGCGGCGAGCCGGCCGGCGCCGTGCCCGGCCTGCCTCAGCCCAGCAAGGCCGCCGCACAGGCGTCGAGGATCGCATCGGTGTCGATGCCGTATTCGCGGTAGAGGCCCGGGATGTCGCCACCCTGGCCGAAATGATCGGGGCCCAGCGGGATCACCCGCTGGCCGCGCACGGCGCCGATCCAGGCATGGGCGGCGGGATGGCCGTCGAGCACGGTGACGAGGGCAGCGTCGGCGGCCAGCGGCGCGAGGATCGTTTCGATATGCGAGACCGCCGGCGTGCCGCCGCGGCGGGTGCGCGAGGCGGCGAGCCAGCCCGCGTGCAGGCGGTCGGGGCTGGTGATGGCGAGCAGCCCGGCGCCCGGAACCTCGTCGGCGAGCTGGGTGAAGGCGGCGTGCGCTTCCGGCGCCACCGGCCCCTGGTAGGCGAGCGCCACGCGCGCGCCGGCGGCCGGCGGGACCACCCAGTGGGCGCCCTGGATGACGTGATCGGGGTCGAGCGGGCGCGCGGCCTGCTCGAGCTGGCGCGTCGAGAGGCGCAGCCAGACGGCGCTGCCATCGGGCTTCTGCATGTGCGCGAAGGCGTGGCGCAGCAGGATCGCGAGCTCGTCGGCATGGGCCGGCTCGTAGCTGGCCAGCCGATCGGTGCTGATGCCGATGAGAGGCGTGTTGAGCGACTGGTGCTGCCCGCCCTCCGGCGCGAGCGTGATGCCCGAGGGCGTGGAGACGAGCAGGAAGCGCGCATCCTGGTAGCAGGCGTAGAGCAGTGCATCGAGGCCGCGGTTGACGAACGGGTCGTAGACGGTGCCGACAGGCAGCAGGCGCGCGCCGTGCAGCGAGGTCGCGAGGCCGGCGGCGGCAAGCAGGAGGAAGAGGTTCTGCTCGGCGATGCCGAGCTCGACATGCTGGCCGGAGGGCGTCATGCCCCAGCGCTGGGCGGAGGCGAGCTTGGCGTCGCGGAACACATCGTTGCGGGTGTGGCGGTCGAACACGCCGCGACGGTTCACCCAGGGGCCGAGATTGGTCGAGACGGTGACGTCGGGCGAGGTGGTGAGGATGTGGGCCGCGAGCTCCCGGCTCTCCCCCTGGCCGCGGCCGATCTCAGCGAGGATCTCGCCGAAGGCGGCCTGGGTGCTGAGCCGGCGCCCGGCGAAGCGCGGCGCGGGCAGGACCGCGGGGACGGCGACCGCGGGTGCCGAGAGGGCGCGGCCCTGCGGCGAGAGCGGCTTTGCGAACGGCACCGATCCGATGAAGGAGAGAAACGAATCGCGGTCCTCGATACCCTCCGCGATGTCCCACTCATGGCCCTCGCGCACGCCCATGTCGGCGCGGAAGGTCTGCATCTGCTCGGGCGACATCAGCCCGGCGTGGTTGTCCTTGTGGCCGGCGAAGGGCAGGCCCATGCCCTTGATCGTGTAGGCGATGAAGCAGGTCGGCTGGTCGCCCGCCGCGTCGGCGGCGCGGAAGGCGTCGAGCAGGGTGCCGAGGTCGTGGCCGCCGAGATTGGTCATCAGCGCCGCCAGCTCGTCGTCCGAGAGCGGGTCGATGATGGCGCGCAGCCGCGCATCGCGGCCGTGGTCGGCCAGCAGCGCCGCGCGCCAGGCGGCACCGCCCTGGAAGGTGAGCGCGGAGTAGAGCGAGTTGGGGCAGTCGTCGATCCACAGGCGCAACGTTTCGCCACCGGGACGAGCGAAGGCCTCCTGCAGCAGGCGGCCGTATTTCAGCGTCACGACATTCCAGCCCATGTCGCGGAACAGACCCTCGATGCGACCGAACAGGCGGTCCGGAACGACGGAATCGAGGCTCTGGCGGTTGTAGTCGATGATCCACCAGACATCGCGGATGTCGTGCTTCCAGCCTTCGAGCAGCGCCTCGTAGATGTTGCCCTCGTCAAGCTCGGCATCGCCCGCGACGGCGATGTGGCGGCCGCGCGGCAGCCAGTCCGGCGCCAGCGCGTGCAGGCGGACGTAGTCGGCGATCAGGGCGGAGAAGCTGGTGAGCGCCACGCCGAGGCCGACGGAGCCGGTGGAGAAATCCACCTCCGCCCCGTCCTTGACCCGCGACGGATAGGGCTGCGCGCCGCCCAGCGAGCGCAGACCGGCCATCTTCTCGACCGTCTGGCGGCCGAACAGGAGGTTGATCGCGTGAAACACCGGGCCGGCATGCGGCTTCACCGCGACGCGGTCCTGCGGGCGGAGGATGGCGAAGTAGAGCGCCGTCATGATCGCCGTGACCGAGGCGCAGGAGGCCTGGTGGCCGCCGACCTTGAGGCCGTCGCGATTGGGACGGACGTGGTTGGCGTGGTGGATCATCCAGGCCGAAAGCCAGAGCAGCTTCTTCTCGACGACGCGCAGGCGCGCGAGCAGCGCCGCGTCGGCCTCGGCGCCGGCGGGCGCCTCGACGGGCGCGCCGGCGCCG
>JAGWQN010000103.1 GCA_028869995.1 Rhodospirillales bacterium | reverse complement strand
GCCGGGCGCAGCGTGCCGCCGTTCACGATCGCCGCGGCGTCGCGCACGAGCTGCATCGGCGGTTCGGTGATCCCTTCGCCGAAGCCGACGGTCATCACCGTCGCCGGTCCCCACTCCCGTGCCGTCTGCACCATCGGCATCCCCGCCTCGGGCAGCTGGATCGGCACGCGGCCAAGCAGGCCGAAGCGTGCCAGCCAGGCGCGCTGGCGCTGCGCTCCCTCGGTCAGCGCGATGTGCGAGGCGCCAAGGTTGGAGGAATAGACGAGCACTTCCGGCAACCACAGCCAGCGATGCTTGCCCTCGAAATCGGTGATGGTGAAGCCGCCGATATGGATCGGATGCAGCGCGTCGAACTGGTCCCAGGGATGGATCATCCCATCGTCGAGCGCGGTCGACAGCGTCACCAGCTTGAGGATGCTGCCCGGCTCGTAAGCACCCTGGGCCGCGCGGTTGTAGCGTTCCGCCGCTGTTGCGCTATCGAAATTATTGGCATTATAGTCGGGCAGGCTCACGCTCGCCAGAACCTCGCCCGTCTCGGCGTTCATGACGATGCCGGCGGCGCCGATCGGCTTGAACTCCTCGAACGCCTGCTCGAGTTCGTCGCGTACCACCGCCTGCACCCGAACGTCGATCGACAGGCGCAGCGGTTTCGGGTCGGTCATCAGCCGCTTGTCGAAATACGCCTCGAGCCCCATGTCGCCGTGCCCGGCGCGGTCGGTGTGGCCGATGGTCTGCACCGCAACACGGCCGAGCGGATAGCGGCGGACCTCGGTTTCGCGAAAGGCGACGCCGGGGATGCCGAGATCGTTGATGCGGATCTCCTGCTCGGGCGTGATGTCGCGGGCGACATAGACAAAGGCCTTGTTGCTCGCGAGCCGCGCGGTCATCGCGGCGACGTCAAGGCCCGGCAGCACGGTCGCGAGCTTGGCTGCTGCGTGCTTCGGGTCGGCGATCTGGCGCGGATCCGCATAGGCCGTCGCCATCGGCACCGAGATCGCGAGGATCTCGCCGTTGCGATCGATGATCGGCGCCCGGTGCGCATGGTCGATGATCGGCATCGCCGCCGGCGAGGCCGCGTAGGGGTTCGCCCGTGGCGGCAGCTTGGGCACGTCGCTCGCGACAAGCGCCGCGCCCGGGCGCATGGGCTGCAGGATCGTGGCGTCGGTCAGCTTGGCGGCAAGCGCCAGGAACAGCACCACGAACGCGCCGATCGCCACCACCAGGCGCCGCTGGCTGCGCGCGACGGCGGCACGCCGGGCGAGATCGGGCGCCGTGACGCGGACCGTCTCCATCCGCGGGATGCTCGCGCCGGGCGGCGCGCCGAAGCGCCGCGCGGGGGCGGTCGGCTCCGGCGGCGGGCGGTCGGGCAGTTCACTCACCGGTTGCCCCCGGGCGGGGTCGTGTCGTGACCCGGCGCGGCCCAGGCCATGCCCAGCATCGACACCGCCGGCATCGCATGCACGGCCGGCGGCCGGCGCATCGCCACGGTCGTCGCGTGGACCGCACCGGCCCGCGCCACGGCCGGCCGTGCCGTGAGGGGGGCGGTTGCCAGGTGAGCGGCCGGCACGGCGACAGGACGGGACCAGGGCTGCGCGCGGGCGGGCGGCGCCGGCGGTGTCCCCGCCAGCAGGCGGCGGATATCGGGCAGGTGCACGGCATCCGTGCCAACCGGCGCCGCCTGGACGGGTCGCGCGGGCAGCGGCCGCGCGGGGATCGGGAGCGCGCGAACCGGGGCGGCGGATGCTGTTTCGAGCCCTGCGGGCGACCTGGCGCTCGCCAGCACGCTGGCCGCGACGGGCACGGCCGGTGGCGCGCTGTTGCGCAGCGGCGGCTTCGGGGGCGTCGCCATTGCAGCGAGCGGGCCGGTGGCCGGGCGTGCCGTCGGGTTGCCGACAGGGCTGCTCAGGGTGCTGGGCGCGCCCGCCGATGCCACGGCTGGCGCCGCCACGTCGCCGGGCACACTCACCGCGGGAGGCGCATCCTGCGGCGCCGCCGGCGCCGTCGGCGGCGGTCCCACCGGAGGCAGGCGTGCGGCGAGGTCCGCCATGGTCACGTACTGGCTCGGCGCCGTCGGCGGCAGCTGGAGGAACTGGTCGGAAAGCTGCTGCAGCCGCTGCGGGTCGTTCAGCAGCGCGTATTCTGCGGTGAGCAGAGCCGTCCGCTGCCGCACGGTACGGATCTCGTGCACCGTGCGGGTGATGCGCTGATCGAGCAGCTGCGCCGACAGCTTGGTCTGGTACAGGTAGAGGCCAGAGCCGGCGGCGGCCAGGCAGGCGAGTAGCGTGATCGGTCGGATCATGCGGCGTCTCGTGTGTTGCTGGCCGCCTCGCGCGCGAGGGCGCGCAGCCGCGCGCTGCGCGCACGCGGGTTGGCGGCGATTTCGGCGTCGCCGGGGCGCAGGGCGCGCGGCGTCAGGAGAACGAACGGGCTGCACGCTGGCGCCTGCCTGGCAGGTGTGCGCGGCGGCATGTGCCGCGAGGGGCCTGGCGCCCGCCCGGCCGCGTCCTGCATGAAGCGCTTCACCAGCCGGTCCTCGAGGGAATGGAAGGCGACGACAACGAGGCGGCCACCCGGGGCGAGCAGCGATGCCGCCTGCTCAAGGGCGTGCGTGATCTCGCCAAGCTCGTCGTTGACGCGGATGCGCAGGGCCTGGAAGCTGCGGGTCGCGGGATCGATCCCGTCGGCGCTGCGCGGCACCGCGCGGCGGACGATGCTGGCCAGCGCCTGCGTCGTCTCGATCGGCGCCACGGCGCGCGCCGCGACGATCGCCCGCGCGATCCGCCGCGCCGCGCGCTCCTCGCCCAGCTGGTGCAGCAGATCGGCCAGCTCATGCTCGGGCAGGCTGTTGACCAGCGCCGCCGCGGTGGGGCCTTCGCTGCCCATGCGCATGTCCAGAGGGCCGTCGGCGCGGAAGCTGAAGCCGCGCGCCGGGTCGTCGAGCTGGTAGGAGGAGACGCCGAGATCCATCACCACGCCGTCGAGTGCCGCGATGCTGCGCGCACGCAGCAGATCCAGCATCGCGCCGAACCGACCCTCGATCAGGGTGAGCCGCCCCGGATAGCGCGCCGCCAGCGCCGCGCCACGGGCGATCGCCGCCGGGTCGCGATCCAGCGCGATCAGCGTGCAGCCGCGTTCAAGGATCGCTGCCGCATAGCCGCCGCCGCCGAAGGTCGCATCGAGGTACAGGCCGTTGGCGCGCGGCGCCAGGACCTCCAGCACCTCGGTGAGCATCACCGGCACGTGCCCCATGGAGGCGGCGCCGCTCATGGCTGTTTCCCGGCCGGCTGCAGCGTCATCGCTGGCGGGACGGCCGCCGGCACGGCAAGGCCGCGCGCCGTCACCCCGCGCCGGGCTTCCTCCGCGCGGCGCGCCACGCCTTCCGGCGACCAGATCTGGAAGCGCTGGCCCATGCCGATGAAGGTCGCGCCCTGCCCGAGCCCGGCCCAGTCGATCAGTTTCTGCGGCAGGACGATGCGCCCCTCCTTGTCCGGGACCACCTCCAGCGCATCGCCGTACAGCGCGATGGCGAGGTCTTCCTGGTCGGCGGAGAAGAGGTCGAGACGAGCCATAGAGGCGGCGAGGGCATGAAAGTCCCGGGCGGCGAAGCCGTCGATGCAGGGGAACTTGTGATGCGGACGCAGCACAAGCGGGGCCGCCTCGCCCTCGCCGTGGCGCAGCGACGCGCGAAACGGCGCGGGAATGGAGACCCTTCCCTTCGCATCCAGCTTGTTCGGATGGGTGCCCAGGAACTGGGACATCCGGCCAGCCCCTTACTGTCTGATCCCTGGGGCGACCATCCCCATGGGTTTTTGTGGGATAACATGGGAATTACTGGGCGTAAAGCGGAAAACCTGGGTAGGGCATGGGCGACAAGGCTTTTCCTTCAGCGGGTTGCGGTGCCAACGCGAGGTCCGGGCCAACGGTAGGTTCGCGCACGAGCGTTGGGGGATCGGCTGCCAGACGGCCTGTAAGCCGGGTTCTGTCCGCCACGACGCTCGCGCGCCGGGGCGGGACGGCCATTCCTCTGCGACGCGCATTGCTGCGCGCCTGGCGCGACCTACCCGGGCGGCGGGGTGGGACCCCCTGGCTCCGGCTCAGGTTCGTCGCCCGAGCCGTGGCCTGCCGCCCCTATTCGGTCTTGCTCCCGGTGGGGTTTGCCGTGCCGCCCCCGTTGCCGGGGGCGCGGTGCGCTCTTACCGCACCGTTTCACCCTTACCGGCGGCTTTCGGCGCCGGCGGTCTGTTCTCTGTGGCACTGTCCCTGGGGTCGCCCCCGCCGGACGTTATCCGGCACCGTCGTCCCATGGAGCCCGGACTTTCCTCTCCCGGCTCGCGCCGGCAGCGGCCGTCCGGCCGTCTGGCGATGCGCAGATGCGCCCGGCGGGGCGCGGCGTCAACCGAGCCGTGGCGCCGCCGTCGGCGTGGCCCCGGCTGCCCGCGCCGCCGGCCGTGCCGCAGGCTCGTTGCGGAAGCTCCACGCATAGACGGCAAGATAGGCGGCCTGGAATCCCGCAGCGAGCAGGAAGGGCGCGCGCAGGTAGCCCGCCTCGAACAGGGCGCCGGCGATCGCCGGGCCGGCTACCCGCGGCAGGGCGAGACTGAGCGTGTTGATGGCCGCCGCCGCGCCGCGCCGTGTCTCGCCGACTAGGCTTACGCTCAGCGCCTGGCGCGTGCCGTTGGTGCCGCGGTTGCACAGCGAGCGCAGCACCGTCAGCGCCGCCGCCGTGGCGAAGCCGGGCGCGAAGGGCAGGGCCAGCAGCATCGCCAGCCCGGCCAGGCGCATGCCCACGACCACCGGCAGCGTCCCCAGCCGCTCCGCCATCCGCCCGGCCAGGATCGAGGCCCCGGCCGCGGCCGCGAAGCTCGCGGCGATCACCGGTCCGATGCTCGCCGGCCCGTGGCCGAAGCGCACGGCAAACCAATAGGCGAGGAGGGGTCCCGTGAGCCCGGTGCCCAGCCCCAGCAATGTGTTGGCGAAGGCGAGGCGGCGCAGCTTCTGCCGCTCCGCCGGCGAGGGCGGCTCGGGCTTGCGCCGCGTCGCCGCCGGCCGCGTCGGGTCCGGCAGGCGCGCCACGAGCGCTGCCCCCACGAGGCTGGTGAGCAGGGCCACGAGGAACACCATCCGCACCGGCGTGATCGCCGCGAGCAGCCCGCCGATCGCCATGCCGAGGAACCCCGCGGCCGAGTTGCGGGCGAACTGGCGCCGCCGTGCCGGCGCCGGCGTCAGATCGGCGAGCCATGCCTGTTCCACCGGTCCAAACGGCCCCGCCGACCCGTTCGACGAGCGGCCGTATTGTGCGAGGATCGCCGCCACCACGAGTGTGAAGTCGTCCGCGACCAGCGCCAGCACCGCCGCCAGCGCCAGCAGGGCATGAAACCCGAGCATCAGCCCGCGCCGCCCGATGCGGTCGGAAAGCGGTCCGGCGACCGCCGTCATCGCCAGCCCCACCGCGAGCGAGGAGGCGAGCAGCATGCCGATCGAGCGCCCATCCCAATCGAGCCCGCGCAGATAGAGCGCGAAATCGACCACGAGCGCGCCCTGCACGATCGCGCGCAACAGCCGCAGCAGGACCAGCCGGTCGGCCTCTCTCATCGCCGCGGGCTCAGGCCTGCGGTTCGAACAGCGCGGCTCCGGCGAGGGCCACGATGCCGCCGCGCCGCGCGAGGCCGCTGAAACGATGCGCGGCGTCGGCGACGGTCGCGAGCCGCAGCGGCGCGGCCATGCCGCGCGCGGCAGCCGCCTGGGCCATTGCCGCAACGAAATGCTCGGCGCGCTCAAGCCGCGTCGTGCCCTGTGCCGCGTCGAGCGTGTCCGAGCGGCGCAGCGACGGGCCGCTGCGCACGTCGCGCCTGCCGACCAGCACCTGGCCCGGCACCGCCAGGAGGGCACGCGCATCGAACGCGAGGTCCGGCCGCTCCGGGCACGCACCGATGCCGTAGGGAAAGGCGAGCCCCGGATCGGGCAGTGTGTACCAGCCGGCAGCCGAGGCGGCATAGCGCGCGACGCGGTCGGGGTGGGCCATCGCGAAGCGGTGCACGAATTGCGCGCCTCCGGAATGGCCGAACAGGAGCACCTTGCCCGGCGCGATCGTGCCTTGAGCCGTCAGCCGGTCGAGCAGGAGCAGCAGGGCCCGGTCGGCCGCGGGACCGCGCCGGCCGAGGCGCTGGTAGTCGGGGAACGCCTCCGGGCCGAAGCGCGGCACCACGAGGACCGCCCCGTAACGATCGGCGAGGGGGGCGAAATGCTCGGCGATCTCGGCATCGTTGCGCGAGATGCCATGCACCGCGACGAGGCAGCGCCCGCCGCGCGCGGCCGGGCTCGCGTGCAGCGTGAACGCGAGCTCGGCCGCGACGGCGTTCACGCCGCGACCGGCTGGCGCAGGCCGGCCACGAGATCGCGCACGAAGCCGCCCTCGCACAGCGCATCGAGCCGCAGGACCGGAACCGCAAGCGCTTCCGTCGCCTCCCGCATCGCCAGCGGCGAGGTCGTGAGGAGGCCGCTGACCGCGGCCACGTTGACACCCCGAGCCTCGAGCCAGGCCACGCCGGCGCTCGCGCTCATCGCGCTTTCCGCGGCGTAGACGACGGCATCGACCATCTGGCCGAAGCGCGCGGAGCCGAGCAGGGCGGCCGTCTCCTGCTGCAGCACGCCGTCGGCGATCTCGATCACGATCGCCTGCGCGCCGGCCTTGGCGTGCCGTGCGATCGCCTGCGCCAGGATCATCTCGATCTGCGTCACCGGAACCCCGAAGGTCGTGACGAAGCCGAAATCGGTGAAATCGAGGACCGCGATGGCGCCGGCATCGGCGACCGCCCAGCGGTCGCCGCCCGAGCCGGTTCCCGTCACCTTCGCGGCGGCAGGGCGCATGCCCGTCGCGCGCAGGCCGCGCACCAACCCGCAGGCCGTGGTCGTCTTGCCGGTGTTCATCGAACCGCCGACCGCCGCGATCACGGGTGGCCGCTGCAACGGCGCCGCCAGCGGCTCGAGCGCAAAGTGGCGCAGGTTGAGCGGGCAGCCCTCGGCGTCGGTCGCAAGCCCGATCGGCGCGATCTGCGTCGCTGCGCGAACCTGCGGATGGCGGCTCGCGACCGCTGCGGCGACCCCCCCTCCGGCGACCAGGTTGCACGGCTGCAGGTTCGCGGGGACGTAGGCTTCGAACTGGTCGGGAGCATAGCGGTTGCCGTAGGCAACAAGGATCTCGTCGCCGGGCCACATCTTCGCCCGCCGGCCGGCCGCGTCCTCGAGGTGCTGGTGCTGGCCGAGCTGCTCGACGCGCGCGAGCACGATGTCGCCCGCCTTGGGGGCGATATCGTTACGCAGTCCCGCGAGTTCCGAAAGCGGAACGTTGCGGACCGTATAGGCGCGCTTGGCGGCCGCAAACCGGGTGGCGGCGCTGGCTGGATGGTCGATTCGCGAAAGCGATCCCATGGGGGGCTCCTGGCGCTGGGTGCGCGGCGTTCATGGCAACCGACGCTGACGCGACGCTGACGCGATGCACCGCACCGCTCGGGCCTCCCCTTCAGGGCGGCGCGCTGGCCGCCAGGTCGAGCCGGCAGATCGTGCCCCCGCCGGGCCTGGGCATGAGCTGGACCGAACCCTGGTGCAGGTCGGCGACACGGCGGACCAGCGCCAGCCCGATCCCCGCGCCCTGGCTGCCCTCGCCGCGGCGAAACCGCTCGAACAGCCCGTCCGGCTCGGCGCCCGGCCCGTCGCCATCGTCCTCGACGAGGACGCGCCGCCCCTCCTCCACCCGCACCTCGACATGCGCGCCCTCGCGCGTGTGCGTCAGGGCGTTGTGCACGATGTTGCGGACGGCGACCTCGATCAGCGCCGGGTTGCCCTCGAGCCCGCTGCCGGGCGAGCCGACATCGAGCGCGATCGTCTGGCGACGCCGTACGGCGGCCGGCGCCGCCTCCTCGCAGACCCGCCGCGCGATGGCCGCGAGGTCGACCGAGCCGTGCTTGCGCGCGGCATGGCTCTGCGCGAAGCGCAGCAGTTCCTCGACGAGGCCGCCGAGCCGGTCGATCTCCGCGCCGATCTGCGCCCGCCGCGCCCCGCGTGGCAGGGCGTCCGCCTCCAGGCGCAGCACGGCCAGCGGCGTGCGCAACTCGTGCGCGACATCCGCGGTGAAGGCCTCGAGCGTTGCGATGGCGCGCTCGATCGCTTCCAGCATGCTGTTCATCGCGCCCGCGAGGTCGGTCAGCTCGCGCGGGCGGGCCGGCACCTCGATGCGCTGCATCCGGTCGCCCTTCGCCGCGGCCTCGCCGATGGCGAGCGCCGCATCGGCGGTGCGCCGCAGCGCGCGAATCGTCGGGCGGACGGCAAGGAACATCGCCAGGCTCAGCGCCGGCAACAGCACGCCGAGCGGCACGGCCACATGGTCCTTGATCTCGTCGCGAATGACGCCGAGCCCGAGCATCGCCGGGTCGCCGCGCATCGTCACCTGTACCCAGAGCTTGCGCCTCCCGCGCACGACCCGGTCGGTCAGCAGCCACGAACGTGCCTGCCCGGGGCCCTGCGCCGGCAGGGCATCGAAGGATTCGGTCAGCTCGCTGGCGACCAGCGCCGGGTGCGTCGGATCAGCTTGCTCCGGTCGCGGCAGCAGCGCCGCATTGGCCTGCGCCAGAACTTTCTGGCGCGCCAGGACGCGGCGGTTGAAGACGCGGAACGCGTAGTTCGCCGGGTAGCGGCGATAGGGCCCGAGGGCCCTGGGGTCGCGGTGGTTCCAGATCGCCTGCGCCACGGCTTCCGCCTGTTGGCGCAGCGCATTCTCCCGCAGGTAGGATGTATTGAGTCCATAATGAACGACGAAGAACAGCAGCAGTGCGACGGCGGCGAGCAGCGTCGCCACGCCCATGCGCAGCAGCAGGGCGGCGCCAAGGCCGATGGGCCGCCGGGCGGTGTTTTTCACGCCAATTCCGTAAGAATATAGCCGATTCCGCGCAGCGCGGTGATCTCGATCCCCGCCTCGGCGGCGGCAAGCCTGCGGCGCAGCCGCGAGACCACGGCCTCGACCGCGTTCGGCGTCACGGCGTCGTCGAACGAATAGACGGCCTGGTCCAGCGCCTCGCGCCGCAGCACCCGCCCCTTGCGTCCCATCAGGGCCGCCAGCACCGCGAGCTCGCGGCGCGGCAGTTCCACCGTCTCGTCGCCGACCCTGCATTCGCCAGCCTCGACGTCGAGGCTGATGCGCCCCGCGATCAGGCGCTGCGCCGCCAGCGTGGGGGCGCGGCGGCGGATGGCGCGGATGCGCGCCAGCAGCTCGTCGACCGAAAAGGGCTTGACGAGGTAGTCGTCGGCTCCCGCATCGAGGGCCCGGACCCGGGCATCCACCGCGCCGCGTGCCGTGATCACGAGCACGGGCACGCTCGCCCCGCGCGCGCGCAGCCGCGCCAGCAGCGTCTGTCCATCGCCATCGGGCAGCGACAGGTCGAGCAGCAGCACGTCGAACGTGGCGACGGCCAGCGCCGCCTCCGCTTCGGCGAGGCTGGCGACGCTGTCCGCCGCGAGCCCGGCCTCGTGGAGATGGCGCACGATCAGGCTGGCGAGCCGGGAATTGTCCTCGATGACGAGCAGGCGCACGCTGACTCCTGGTGGTGAGCTTCCGGCGGCGGTGCGGGCCGGGGCGCTGCGCTATGGCCCCGGTCTGTCTTGCAGGCAGCTTTCAGCGCGCGCGGGCGCCAGGTTGATCGCGAAAGCCGAGCCCGAACACCGCAACATAGCCGGCCTGCAGCGCCGCCGCGAGCACGAACGGCAGCGCGAACGCCCCGCTGTCGAACAGGACGCCGGCGAGGATCGGTCCGAGCGCGCGCGGCACCTGCACGGAGATCGCGTTCACCGAGGCGGCGAAGCCGTGGCGCTCGGCGCGTACCAGTCCCATCGTGAACGCGCTGCGCGCGCCCACGGTGCCGCGGTTGAACAGCGAGCGGGCGAGGTAGAGCGCGCCGGCGACGGCGAAGTTGGGCGAGAAGGGCAGGGCGAGCAGCATCAGCAGGCCGAGAATGCGGCTTGCCACCACCGTCCGCACGAGTCCGAACCGGGCCGCGATGGTACCGGTCACGAAGGTCGTCGCCGCGGTGGCGGCGAAGCTCGCCGCCATCACCGGGCCGATCTGCTCGGGCGTCACGCCGAAGCGCACGGCAAACCAATAGGCGAGCAGCGGCCCCGCGAGCCCGATGCCCGCCCCTTGCAACGCGTTGGCCAGCGCCAGCTTCGCCAGGTTGCGGTTTTCCTGCTGCACCACCCGGGCCGGCGCCGCGGGTGGCGGGGCTGCCTGCGGGTCCGGCACCGCCAGCAGGATCACGGCGTTGACCAGCGCGCCCACCGCGACGACCAGGAACTGCCCCTGCGCCGCGAGCTCCCAGCCGGCCGGCAGCATCGCCAGCAGCGCGCCGACGCCCATGCCCAGGAAGCCCATTGCGGCATTGACGCTGAAGGTCTTGCCGCCATCCTCCTGCCCGCCGAGGGCGGCGAGCCAGGCCTGCTCGACCGGTCCGAACGGTCCTGCGACGCCGTTGGCGCCACGCCCGTACTGGCCGACGAAGGCGGCGACCGCCAGCACCGCGACGCTCGGCTGCCACGCCGCCGCGGCGGCGCTGAGCGCCTGGGCCACCTCGAACGCGACCATCAGCGCCCGTCGCCCGACCCGGTCGGAGAGAGGCCCGGAAAGCGCGGTGAGCACGACGCCCCCGGCCAGCGCCGCGGCCAGCAAGGTGCCGATGGAGGCGGCCGGCCAGCCGAGCGCGCGCAGCTGCAGTGTGAAGGCGACGGCCATCAGCCCCTGGCCGATGCTGCGCACGAAGCGCGCGGCGATGAGCAGGCTGCGGCCGCGCGCAGACCCGCTCGCGGCCGATCCGGCGGCGGCGGGCGTCATGATCCGGTCCGCACCGCCGCCAGCACTGCGGCGAGCCGCGTGCGCGTTGCCAGGTCCGCTTCGCCGTTGACCGCCTGCTGGCACCAGTGCCGTTGGAAGGCGCGCAGCAGCACCGCGCGCGGCAGGTCGGGACGGTAGCCGATGGCCGCGAGCACCGCGGCCACGTCCGCCGCCGCGACCGGTTCGTCCGCGCCCTCCGCCGGCCAGATGCCGATGCCCTCCGCCGCGAGGCCCCGCCAGTCGAACAACTCGCCCGGATCCTCCTTGCGGTCGGGCGCGATGTCCGAATGCGCCACCACGTTGCTCGCCGCGATCGGGTGGCGCGCCAGGATGCCCCGGCAAAGCTTGGTCACCGCCCGCATCTGCGGCTGCGGGAACGGCACGTAGCCGTGCTCATGCCCCGGATTGACGATCTCGATGCCGATCGACCGCGCGTTGAGCGCGGTCTCGCCGCGCCAGAACGAGACGCCGGCGTGCCACGCGCGCCGCGCCTCGTCCACCAGCCGCCAGACCGTGCCATCCTCCTCGACGACGTAGTGGGAGGAGACCTCGGCTACCGGGTCGCACAGCCGGTCGAGCGCTTCGCCCGCCGTCCTCATCCCCGTGTAATGCAGCACCAGGAACGTGACCGGCCCGTTGCGCGCGTCGTGGTTGGGGCTTGCCCGCTCGCGCAGGATCACAGCCCGCGCTCGCGCTTGATGCGGTCCCAGGCGGCGTTGATCTTCGCCACCTGCTCCTGGGCGCGGGCGACCAGCTCGGGTGCCTCGCCGCGGGCGGCCAGGCTGTCCGGATGGTGCTCGCGCATCAGCGCCCGCCAGCGCGCTCGCAGCGTCTCGTCGCGGTCGGCGGCGGACAGGCCGAGCACCGCGTAGGGATCCTCCGCCGGCGTCCCGTTCACGCTGGCCGCGCCAAGCCCCATCGCCCGGCGAACCCGCGCCAGGAAGGCGGCCTCGCGTGCGTTGATCGGCCCGTCCGCCGCGGCGATGGTGGCGAGCGACCCCATCACCTCCTCGAGCATCGCCGGCGTGTCGGCGAAGGCGGCGGCGAGCCGCCCGGCATAGGCATCCGGCCCCTCCGGCGAATCCCGCGCCGTGTCGAACCAGCGCCCGATGTCGCGCGCCGCGCCAGGCGGGATCAGGAAGCAGCGCTTGAACGCATCGATCTCCGCGCGGTTGACCGCGCCGTCGCATTTGGCGAGCTTGGCGGCGATCGCCACCACCGCGACCGCGAACACCTGCTCGCGCCCGCCGCCGTTCATCGCCGGGCGCGAGCCGCCGCTTTCCGCGGCATGGCCAAGTGCGGCGCCCACCACCGCGCCCATCGGGCCGCCGACGACGAAGCCGGCGATGCCGCCGACGATCTTGCCCCAATAGGCCATCCCTCTCCGATACCACGCGCGGGTTGACGACGGCAAAACCTCGCCCACGCTCAAAACGTCGGGCTTACGGTTGCACGCACGCGCAAGGGGCGGAATAAGGCGGCGTGCTCTGCGCTCCCACCCACCCCACGCGCCGCGATGGCCGGCCCCGCCCTCCGCTGCGACCCCGGACCCGCTAACCAAGACCCGCTAACCAAGACCCGCTAACCCCTGGGCGAATCCCTGAAGGAACTCCCTATGACCGGCTGGCAATTCTGGATCGATCGCGGCGGCACCTTCACCGACATCGTCGCCCGCGCGCCCGGTGGGGAGCTGTCCACCCACAAGCTGCTGAGCGAAAATCCCGGCCGCTATCGCGACGCCGCCATCGCCGGCATCCGCGCCGTGCTCGGCCTCGGTCTCGGCGAGCCGATCCCCGACGGCCTCATCGACAGCGTGAAGATGGGCACCACCGTTGCCACCAACGCGCTGCTCGAGCGCCGCGGCGAGCGGGTGCTGCTGGTGGTCGATCGCGGCTTCGCCGATGCCTTGCGGATCGGCAACCAGGCCCGGCCGCGCCTGTTCGACCTGGCCATCCGGCTGCCCTCCCTGCTGCACGAGCGGGTGGTGGAGATCGGCGGGCGCATCGATGCCGCCGGCCACGAGATCGAGCCGCTGGACGAGGCCGCGGCGCGCCAGGCCTTTGCCGCCGCGCGCGCTGATGCGATCGCCGCCGTCGCCATCCTGCGCATGCACGCCTGGAAGGAGCCCGCGCACGAGATCCGCCTCGCGGCTCTGGCGCGCGAGGCGGGCTTCAGCCAGATCTCCACCAGCCACGCCACCAGCTCGCTGCTGCGGCTCGTGCCGCGCGGCCAGACGACCGTCGTCGACGCCTATCTTTCGCCGATCCTGCGCCGCTATGTCGATCAGGTCGCGGCGGAGCTGCCGGGCGTGCGGCTCTACTTCATGCAGTCCAACGGCGGCCTGGCGCAGGCGCAGCACTTCGCCGGCAAGGATGCGATCCTCTCCGGTCCCGCCGGCGGCATCGTCGGTGCCGCGCGCACCGCGGCCCAGGGCGGCTTCCCGCGCATCATCGGCTTCGACATGGGCGGCACCTCGACGGATGTCGCGCTCTACGACGGCGCTTTTGCCCGCGCCTTCGAGACGGAGGTTGCCGGCGTGCAGCTGCGCGCGCCGATGATGGCGATCAACACCGTCGCCGCAGGCGGCGGCTCGATCCTGCATTTCGACGGCGCGCGGATGCGCGTGGGGCCGGATTCGGCCGGCGCCGATCCCGGCCCCGCCTGCTATCGCCGCGGCGGCCCGCTCACCGTCACCGATGCCAACGTGCTGCTCGGCAAGCTGCAACCGAAACATTTCCCGGCGATCTTCGGTCCTGCCGGCGACGCGCCGCTGGACGCGGCCGTCGTCGCCGACGCGTTCGCGAGCCTTGCCGAGGCCGTCGGCCGGGCCACCGGCACCACGCCGGATCCACGCGACGTCGCCGAGGGTTTCCTGCGCATCGCCGTCGCCAACATGGCGAACGCGATCAAGCAGGTCTCGGTGCAGAAGGGGCACGACGCCACCCGCTTCGCGCTCGCCTGCTTCGGCGGCGCCGGCGGGCAGCACGCCTGTCTTGTTGCCGACGCGCTTGGCATGGGCAGCGTCTTCATCCACCCCTTCGCCGGCGTGCTTTCCGCCTACGGCATGGGCCTCGCCGACCAGAGCGTCCTGCGCGAGCAGGCCATGGAGTTGCCGCTCGCCGAGCCCAGCATGCAGGCCCTCGCCGACGCCGCGGCCCGGCTCGAGGCGTCCTCGCGCGAGGCGCTGCTAGCGCAGGGCGCCGACCCGGCCAGCCTGCGCGCCGAGCGGACGCTGCATCTGCGCTATCGCGGCACCGAGGCGACGCTCGCGGTTCCCTTCGCCGCGCCCGACGAGGCGGCCCGCGCCTTTACCGAGCTGCACCGCGCGCGCTTTGGCTTCGCCACCCCCGAGCGCCCGCTGATCGTCGAGGCCGTCGCCGTCGAGATCACCGCACCGGGTGAAGCGGTGGAGGAAACCCCGATCGCCCAACGTTCTGAAGGCGCACCGACGCCCATCGACGAGGTGGTCATGTGGTCCGGCGGCGCCGCGCACCGCGTCGGCGTCTTCGACCGGCTGGCGCTGCTGGGCGGCGACCGCATCATGGGCCCGGCGCTGATCCGCGAGGCCAACGCCACCACCGTCGTCGAGCCCGGCTGGGAGGCGCAGCTCACGGCCCGGGGACACATGGTTCTGCACCGCGTCGCCGCGCTGAAACGCCAGGCGGCCGAAGGGACGGATCGCGCCGACCCGGTTCTGCTGGAGCTGTTCAACAATCTGTTCATGAACGTCGCCGAACAGACCGGCGCGGTCCTGCAGAACACGTCCCAGAGCGTCAACATCAAGGAGCGCCTCGACTTCTCGTGCGCCATCTTCGACGCCGAGGGCAATCTCGTCGCCAATGCGCCGCACATTCCTGTCCATCTCGGCGCCATGGGCGAGAGCGTGCGCACGGTGCTCGCCCGCCGCCGCGCCACGCTGCGCCCAGGCGATGTCGTCGCCCTCAACAATCCCTACAACGGCGGCACCCACCTGCCGGACGTGACCGTCATCACCCCTGTCTTCGACAGCACCGGCACCACCATCCGCTTCTTCGTCGGCTCGCGCGGTCACCACGCCGATATCGGCGGCACCACCCCGGGCTCGACCCCGCCGGCGTCGCACACGCTGGAGGAGGAAGGCGTCGTGCTCGACGATTTCCTGCTGGTGGACGCAGGCCATTTCCGTGAGGCCGAGCTGCGCGCGCTGCTCGCCTCGGCCCGCTATCCGGCGCGCTCGCCGGATGTGAACGTCGCCGACATCAAGGCCCAGGTCGCCGCCAACAACAAGGGCGTGCAGGAGCTCGCCAAGGTCGAGGCCGAGTTCGGCTGGGACATCGTCGCCGCCTATATGCGCCACGTGATGGACAACGCCGAGGAGAGCGTGCGCCGCGTCGTCGCCCGCCTTGCCGATGGCCGGTTCGACTATCGCATGGACGATGGCGCGCTGCTGCGCGTCAGCGTCGCGGTCAACCCTGCCGCGCGCACGGCACGCATCGACTTCACCGGAACGGATGCGCAACGGCCGGATAATTTCAACGCGCCCCCGGCGGTGACCCGCGCGGCGGTGCTCTACGTCTTCCGCTGCCTCGTGGGCGAGGAGATCCCGCTCAACGAGGGTTGCCTCAAGCCTCTCGAGATCGTCATCCCCGAAGGCACGTTCCTCTCGCCGCGTCCCGGTGCTGCGGTCGTGGCCGGCAACACGGAGGTGAGCCAGGCCACCTGCAACGCGCTGTTCGGCGCCCTCGGCGCCATCGCCTGCAGCCAGGCGACGATGAACAACTTCATCTTCGGCGACGCCACCCGCCAGTATTACGAGACCATCTGCGGCGGCACCGGCGCGGGCCCCGGCTTCGATGGCACCGCCGCGATCCAGACGCACATGACCAACACCCGCATGACCGACCCCGAGGTGCTGGAGCTGCGCTACCCCGTTCGTCTCGAGGAGTTTTCGATCCGTCGCGGCTCGGGCGGTGCGGGCCGGTTCCGCGGCGGCGACGGCGTGGTGCGGCGCATCCGCTTTCTCGAGCCGATGACGGCGGTGATCGTCGCCTCGCGCCGCGAGGTCGCGCCCTTCGGCCTCGCCGGCGGTGCGGACGGTGCCCCCGGGCGGCAATGGGTGGAGCGCGCGGACGGCACGCGCGAGACCCTTGGCGGGCGTGCCAGCACCGAGCTGCATCCCGGCGATTGTTTCGTGATCGAGACGCCGGGCGGCGGCGGCTACGGCGCGCCCTGAGGCCCTGTCCCACCCGCCGCTGCCGTCCGCAAGGTTGCGCCCGGCCGCGCGATGCCCGACATTCCGCGAAATCGCGGAGTTTGGGCATGTCCATAGGGTTTCGCATTCTTCCGGTCGCATCGCGCGTCGCGCCGGCTGTCGTCGAGGCGTTTCGCGCGCTCCCGGTTGCCAACGTGAGCGACTCGATGTCGCGCATGAGCGCGGGGGGCGCGCGGCTGCGCCCCTACTACAGCGGCCCGACCATGGCCGGGCCCGCCCTGACGGTGAAGACGCGCCCGGGCGATAACCTGATGGTGCACAAGGCGCTCGACATCGCTATCGCGGGCGACGTCGTCGTCGTGGATGCGGGCGGGGACCTGACCAGCGCCATCATCGGCGAGCTGATGCAGGCGCATGCCCGCACCCGCCGGCTCGGCGGGATCGTGATCAACGGCGCCATCCGCGACGTCGCCGCCCTGCGCGCCAGCGACTTTCCGGTTTTCGCCGCCGGTGTCACCCACCGTGGCCCCTACAAGGACGGCCCCGGCGAGATCGGCGTGCCGGTTGCCATAGAGGGCATGGTGATCGCCCCCGGCGACCTGATGCTGGGCGACGAGGACGGCGTCCTCTGCGTCCCCGCGGCCGAGGCCGAGGCGGTGCTGGCGGCGACCCGCGCCAAGCACGCGGCGGAGGAAAAGCAGCTGGCCGCCACCCTCGCCGGCACCACCGACCGCACGTGGATCGATGCGACGCTCAGGAAGCTCGGCGTGATGTAGCGGATGGCCGGGGCCGGGCTTCAGGTCCGGGGCGGCGGCGAGGTCTCGAGCACCCGCAGCGCGAGCCTGACCAGGGTGCCCGCGGGGCGCTTGAGCCCGGCGCGGGCGGCTTCCTCGGCCAGGGTGAGCAGATGGTCGCTGAGCATCAGCGGCGAGGGCGGGGGATCGGTTTCAGTGGCGAGCATGGGCAGCGTCCTGGTTGTTCGCTGGAACGATCCGGTCATGTTGGCCGGCGGCAACATCATGCCGCCGCAGGGGATTGAGGAATGATGAACAACGACGCCCGCGATTGGTTTCGTCAGTGCCCGGTTCACGCGGTGACCCCGCTGCTCGACCTGCCGGCGCTCGCCGCCGGGCTCGGGGTCGGGCGCGTGCTCGTGAAGGACGAGGGCGCGCGCCCGCTCGGCAGCTTCAAGGCGCTGGGCGGTGTCTACGCGGGCCTCAGCGCGCTCGCCCGCGCCGCCGGCGTCACGCTGCCGGTGCTGATCGCCGAGGCCGCAAGCCGCGCCCTGCCCGAACTGGTCTGCGCCAGCGACGGCAACCATGGCCTCGCCGTCACCGCGGCGGCCCGGCTCGCGGGCACGCGCGCGCGCGTGTTCCTGCCCGCGTCCGTCACGCCCCCGCGCATCGAGCGCATCCGCGCCAAGGGCGGCGAGCCTGTCCTCGTGCGCGGCACCTACGAGGATGCCGTCGCCGCGGCGGCAGCACACGCGGCGGCGACCGGCGCGATCCTGATCGCCGACACCAGCGCCGATCCCGCCGATCCCGTGGTCGCCGATGTCATGGCCGGCTATGGCATCATGGCCGACGAGGTGCGCACGCAGCTTTCCACCGCGCCCACGCATCTGTTCCTCCAGGCCGGCGTCGGCGGGCTCGCCGCGGCGATCGCCGACCGGCTCGAGGGCTGCGTCGTCGTGGTCGAGCCCGACCAGGCCGCCTGTGTTGCGGCCGCGCTGGCCGCCGGCCAGATCGTCACCGTCCCCGGCGGCCTCGCGACCGCGGCCGAGATGCTCTCCTGCGGCGAAGCCTCGGCGCCGGCGATGACGATTCTGCGCCGCCGCGGCGCCCGGGCGATCGCGGTCAGCGAGGCCGAGCTCGCCGAGGCTCCCGCCTTGCTGCGCACCCATGGCGGCCCCGCGACGACGCCCTCCGGCGCCTGCGGCCTTGCGGGCCTGCGTCACGCCATGGCCGATCCGGCGCTCGCCCGCGCTCTCGGCCTCGACGCGAGCAGCGTGGTGCTGCTGATCGCGACCGAGCGCGGCTAGCGCCCTATCCGGCCAGGCGCGATCGTCTGGCCCGGCTCCCGCCTCTAGCCCCGGCTGCGCAGGGCCGCGACGCGCAGCGTCGAGGCCAGCGGCTGCGCCGGGTCGCGTGCCGTGTCGAGTGCGGCCACCAGTCCCGCGAGGCTGGTTCCCGCGTCCCGCGCCATCGTTTCGAGAGCGGACCAGAATGCAGGCTCGAGAGCGACCGAGGTCCGATGTCCCGCGAGCGAGAAACTGCGCTTGACCAGATGCCTCACGCGAGCCGCCGCATCGCCCAGGCGCCGGCCTCCGCCACCACGGGATCCGGGTCGCCCGCCAGATGGGACGCCGCCCCCAGCAGGCTCGCCTCGCCGGAATTCCCGACCGCGATCGCAACGTTGCGCACAAACCGGTTGCGCCCGATCCGCTTGACGGGCGAGGCGCTGAACAGCGCGCGGAAGCCGGCATCGTCCAGCAGCGCCAGCTCGGCGAGCCGGGGCGCGGCCAGGCTCGCCCGCTCGGCGAAGGCGATATGCCGGCTCTGGCGCGCAAAGCGGTTCCAGGGGCAGACGGCGAGACAATCGTCGCACCCGGCGATGCGGTTGCCCATCGCCGGGCGCAGCGCCTCGGGGATCGGCCCCTCGTGCTCGAGCGTCAGGTAGGAGATGCAGCGCCGGGCATCGAGCCGGTAGGGAGCGGGGAAGGCGTCGGTCGGACACGCGTCGAGACAGCGCCGGCAGCTTCCGCACCGGTCGCGGTGCGGCGCGTCCGGCTCGAGGTCGAGCGTGGAGAAGATCTCGCCGAGGAACAGCCAGGATCCGTGCGTTCTCGATACGAGATTGGTGTGCTTGCCCTGCCAGCCCAGCCCCGCCCGTTGGGCGGCCGGCTTCTCCAGGACCGGCGCGGTATCGACGAACACCTTCACCGCTCCGCCATGGCGCGAGACGAGGTGCTGGGCGAGGTGCTTGAGGCGCCCCTTCAGCAGGTCGTGATAATCGCGTCCGCGCGCATAGACGCTGACCGTGCCCCGATCGCGCCGTGCCAGATTCGCGCGCGGATCGGTGGCCGGCGCATAGGACAGCCCCACCGAGATGACGCTGCGCGCCGCGGGCCAGAGCCCGCGCGGACTGGCCCGCTCGGCGGTGCGTCCGGCGAGCCAGCCCATCGTGCCATGATGCCCGGCGGCGAGGAACATCTGCAGCCGCGCCGCATCCTCCGCTCCCGGCTCGGCGCGCGCGATCCCCACGGCGTCGAAGCCGAGGGTCGCGGCCCGGGCGCGGATCTCAGCCGCGGCCGCGATAGGGGGCGACGCCATGCTCGGGAATCCACACGCCGCCAGGCGGTTCGCCCGACTGCCAGAACACGTCGATCGGCATGCCGCCGCGCGGGTACCAGTAGGCGCCGATGCGCAGCCACGCCGGCGCGAGGGTTGCCATCAGCCGCTCGGCGATCGCCATCGTGCAGGCTTCGTGGAAGGCCCCGTGGTTGCGAAAGCTCGCGAGGTAGAGCTTGAGGGACTTGCTCTCGACGATCCATTCGCCGGGAACGTAGTCGAGCACGATATGCGCAAAGTCGGGCTGCCCCGTGAGCGGGCAGAGCGAGGTGAACTCGGGGCAGGTGAAGCGCACGACATAGGCCCGCCCGCGCGCAGGGTTCGCCACGCGCTCGAGCGTCGCCTGCTCGGGCGAGGCGGGAATGCGGCTCGGCTGGCCGAGCTGCGTCAGGCCGGCATAATTCTCGCTCATCGCGGCGAGATGGGGCCGACGGCGCCGCCTGTCAAACCGCCGGCGGCCGCCCCGCCTGTTGCCAGCCCTCGCGGCAGGCCTCGGCATACGCGGCGAAGCGCCCGGCCACGATCGCCTCGCGCGTGCCGCGCATGACGTCCTGGTAATAGGCGAGGTTGTGCCAGGTCAGCAGCATCGGGCCCAGCATCTCCCCGGCGCGGAACAGGTGGTGGAGATAGGCGCGGGAGTGGCGCGTGCAGGCGGGGCAGGCGCAGGCGGCGTCGAGCGGCGCCGCGTCGTCGGCGAAGCGCGCGTTGCGCAGGTTCATCACCCCCGTTCGCGTGTAGGCCCGCGCGGTGCGTCCGGCGCGCGTGGGGATCACGCAGTCGAACATGTCGACCCCGCGCGCGACCGCACCCAGCAGGTCGTCCGGTGTGCCCACCCCCATCAGGTAGCGGGGCTTGGGCGCGGGCAGCGCCGGGCCCAGCAGGTCGAGCACCTCGAACATCGCCTGCTGCCCTTCGCCCACCGCGAGTCCGCCGATCGCCATCCCCTCGAAGCCGAGGTCCGCGATGGCGGCCGCCGAGGCCAGGCGCAGCGCGGGAAAGGTGCTGCCCTGGACGATGCCGAACTGGCCATAGCCGGGGCGTGCGACGAACGCCGCGCGCGAGCGCTCGGCCCAGCGATGCGTGAGTTCCATGCTCGCGCGCGCCTCCGGCTCGGTGGCGGGGAAGGGGGTGCACTCGTCGAGCGCCATGGTGATGGTGGCGTCGAGGAGATGCTGGATGGCGGTCGATCGTTCCGGCGTCAGCCGGTGCGAGGAGCCATTGAGATGCGAGCGGAACGTCACGCCGTTCGCGTCCACCTGCCGAAGTTTCGCCAGCGACATGATCTGAAAGCCCCCTGAATCCGTCAGGATCGGTCCGGGCCAGTCGGCGAAGCGGTGCAGCCCGCCCAGTCGCGCCACGCGTTCGGCGGTCGGGCGCAGCATCAGGTGATAGGTATTGCCGAGGATGATCGCGGTTCCGGTCGCGCGCACCGCCTCGGCTGTCATGGCCTTCACCGTCCCTGCGGTGCCGACGGCCATGAAGGCCGGCGTCGGCGCTTCGCCATGGGCCGTTTCCAGCACGCCCGCCCGCGCCATGCCGTCGCGGGCCGTCTGCCGCCATGCCAGGCTCACGCCGCGCGCTCCAGCAGCGTCGCATCGCCATAGGAATAAAACCGGTAGCCGGTGGCGATGGCGTGGGCATAGGCCGCCCGCATCCGCTCGGTGCCGGCAAAGGCGCAGACCAGCACGAATAGCGAGCTTCGCGGCAGGTGGAAATTGGTCATCAGCACGTCGGCCGACCGGAAGACATGGCCCGGCGCCAGCATGATGTCGGTCTCGCCGGCGACGGGGAGGATGCGCCCCGCCGGGTCCACGGCACTCTCGAGCAGGCGAAGCGTCGTCGTGCCGAGGGCGACGATGCGCCCGCCGGCCGCCCGCGCGGCGTTGATGGCGGCAGCGGTGTCGGCCGCGATCGTGCCGCGCTCGGGGTGCAGGCGGCGCGCGGAGAGGCTGTCTTCACGCAGGGGCAGGAAAGTCCCGGCGCCGACATGCAGCGTCAGCCGCGCCACCCCCACGCCGCGCGCTTGCAGCGCCGCAAGCAGCGCGGGCGTCATGTGCAGGCCCGCCGTCGGCGCCGCGACGGCGCCGTCGTGTGCGGCGAACATGGTCTGGTAGTCGCCCTGGTCGCACGCCGTGGGGCCTTCCGGGCGGGGAATATAGGGCGGCAGGGCGAGCGTGCCCGCCATCCGCAGCGCGGCGTCCAGCGCCGCGCCGGCGCGGTCGAAATCCAGCACCACGCTGCCGTCCGCGTGGCGCGCGCGGATGCGCGCCGAAAAGCCGACCGCCCCCTCGATCGCCACCTCGTCGCCGGGCCTGAGCCGCCTGGCGTTGCGGGCCAGCGCGACCCAGCCGCCATCGGCCAGCGGGCGGTCGAGGGTCAGGCCGACCCGGGCCTGACCGCGGGTCGCGCGCAGCTGCGCCGGGATCACCCGCGTATCGTTGACGACGAGCAGATCGCCGGCCCGTAGCAGCGTCGGCAGGTCGCGCACCCGGTGGTCCGCGAGCCCGGACGGTGCCACGTGCAGCAGCCGTGCGGCGTCGCGCGGCCTCGCCGGTTCGCTGGCGATGCGCGCGGCGGGTAGGTCGAAATCGAAGGCGTCGAGGTTCGTCATGCGCGGGCTTGGTGCGTGAGGTTGGCGGTTGCAGGCGGGTGATGGTCGGTCTCGGGCGGCGGCGCAACCCGGCGGGGCCGGGTCCGCCCGTTCGCGCATTGCGATTTGCGATGCGGAATGCGGCCGCTGCGCCAGGCAGGCGGCGGTTATGTCAAGTTTTGCGGCCAGAGCCCTGCCCGCCGGCGCGGAGCCTTGCAAGATCGGCTAGCAACACGATGTCGCGGCATGGTTCGCCGCCCGCCCCAAGGAGCCAGACGTGATGCCGCGCCTCTCGCGCATGGTTGTTCTCGCCGCTGCCGCCGCACTCGTCTCGGCCTCCGGCGCGCGTGCGTCCACGGTCCTGTTCGGCGATTTTTCCGCGATCGGCGGCAGGCTCACCCTGCACGGCGACGCCACCACCCTCGCCACCGGCGCGGGGACGGTGTTGAGCCTGACCCAGGGGGGCGGGATTCAGCAGCAGGCCGGCTCGGCCATCCTCGCCAACCGCTTCGCCCTCGGCCAGGGCGGCGCGTTCAGCGCCATGTTCCAGTTCCGCATCACCCCCGATGCCAGCGGCCCGGCCGACGGGTTCACCTTCGTGATGCAGCAGGGCGCCGCCAGCTCGCCGCAGCCCGGCGGCAATCTCGGCTACTACGGCACCCGCCATTCCCTCGCCATCGAGTTCGACACCTACAACAACGGCGTCGCGCCGGTTGCCCGGGG
>JAGWQN010000102.1 GCA_028869995.1 Rhodospirillales bacterium | reverse complement strand
GCTCGAGCGACGCGGCGAGCCGCAGCACCTCCTGCGCGTCCTCCCCCGGCGCCGTCTCGATCGAGAGCAGCCGCGCGCCGCCCATCGTCAGCGTGCCGGTCTTGTCGAACAGCACGGTGCGCACCCGTGCCAGCGCCTCGAGCACGCCGCCGCCCTTCACCAGGATGCCGCGCCAGGCCGCCTGGGCCACGCCGGCGATGAAGGCCACGGGTGCGGCGAGTATGAGCGGGCAGGGGGTCGCCGCCACGAACACGGCGAGGCTGCGCTGCGGGTCGCCCGAGACCAGCCACGCCGCCAGCGCCACCAGCGCCGTCACCGGCAGGAAAACGAGCGCGAAACGATCCGCGAGGCGCACCAGCGGCGCCTTGGCCGCCTGTGCCGCGGCGACCATCTTCACGATGCCGGCATAGGTGCTGTCCGCGGCCCGCGCCGTCGCCCGCAGGTCAAAGGCCTGGCCGGCATTCACCGTGCCGCTGGCGATGGCGCTCCCGTGCGCCCGCACCACCGCGATCGCCTCGCCGGTCAGCGTCGATTCATCGACCAGCGCCTGCTCGCTCGCGACTGTGCCGTCGACCGGCACGACCTCGCCCGCCCGCACCAGCACCCGGTCTCCCACCGCCACCGCCTCGACCGCGACATCGGTGATGGAGCCGTCGGCGTAACGGTGGGCGAGCCGTGGCGCCCGGTTGGCCAGCGCGCGCAGGTTCTGCTCCGCCCGCGCCACGGCAACGTCCTCGAGCGTGTTGCCCCCGGCATACATCAGCGCCACAACCGCGCCCGCGAGCGGCTCGCCTAGCAGCACGGCACCGGTCATCGACACGAGCGCGATGATGTCGACGCCGAGGCTCCCGGCCAGCATGTCGCGCACGATCGCGAACAGCAGTCCCGCCGCCACCGGCAGCGTCGCCAGCGTCCACAGCAGGCCGGCCAGCTCCGCCCGGCCCGCGCCCTGCGCGAGCAGCCCCGCGGCCAGCCCCGTGACGGCGATCGCCATCAGCGCGCGATGCAGGATGCGATCGGAAACCACGTTCCACCTCCCCGGCAACGGCGCCGACGATAGCAGCGCCCCGGCCGGTGCCTTCCATGAACCAGATCAAGCCGCCGCCGCCCGCTCCGGTCCCGGCCGCGCCAGCGCCCAGGCCCCGCCGCCGCCTGCTCCGGCGCCCAGGCCCGGCCGCAGATGCCGGGCCCGCGCGATTGTCTCCTGGCCGAGGCTGCGCTACGCCCAGGCCCGACACAAGGTCCGCCCGGACCGTCCCGCCCCCGGAGTTCGTCTTGGCAGAGCAAAGCGTCGCGGTCATCGGTGCCGGCATCGTCGGCCTCGCCACCGCCTGGCACCTGCACCGCGACGGCCATCGCGTCGTCATCCTCGACCCCGCGCCCGAGGGCGACAAGGCTTCCTTCGGCAATGCCGGCGGCATCGCCAACACCGAGATCGTTCCCGCCGCGGTTCCCGGCCTGCTGTGGAAGGTGCCCCGCTGGCTGCTCGATCCGCTCGGCCCGCTGGCCATCCGCCCTGCCTACGCGCCGCGGCTGCTGCCCTGGCTGCGGGCCTTCCTCGCCGCCGGCCGTCCGGCGGAGGTTGCGCGCATCGCCGCCGCCCTCGCGGCGCTGAACGGCCTGATCGAGGGCGACCTGGCCGCGATGCTGGCGGCCACCGGCCTGGCCGGCGAGCTGCACCGCCCGGGCGCGCTCACCGTCTACGAGAGCCTGGCCGCGCGCCGGCGCGATGAGGCGGAGTGGTCGCTCAAGCGCGCCCACGCCATCGCCGCCGAGGATCTGAGCGGGGCCGAGGCACGCGCGCTCGAGCCGGCGCTCGGCCCCGCCGTCGCCTGCGCGGTGTTCACGCCGCAATGGTGCCACGTCAACGATCCGAAACAATTGACGGACCGCCTGCGCGAATGGCTCCGCGCCGCCGGCGTCGCCATCCGCGCCGCCCGCGTGCTGGCCATCGAGCCGCAGGGCGAGGCCGATATCCGCCTCGCGCTCGAGGGCGGCGAGGCGCCACGCTTCGCCCACGTCGTCGTCGCCGCCGGCGCCTGGTCGGGCATCCTCGCCCGCCGCCTCGGCGAGCGCGTCCTGCTCGAGAGCGAGCGCGGCTACAACACCACCGTCGCCGACCCCGGCGTCGCGCTGCAACGCGAGGTCATCTTCGCCGAGCGCAAATTCGTGGCCACCCCGCTCAGCATCGGCCTGCGCATCGGCGGTGCCGCGGAGTTCGGCGGCCTCGATGCGCCCGCCCATCCCCGGCGCGCCGAGGCTCTGGCCCGGCTCGCCCGCATCTACCTTCCCGGCCTCAGGGCCGAGGGCGGCGTCGCCTGGTCGGGGCATCGTCCGACGACACCCGACAGCCTGCCCGTGATCGGCCGTTCGCTACGCCATGGCAACGTCTTCCACGCCTTCGGCCACGGCCATCTGGGCCTCACCCAGGCGGCGACGACCGGCCGCCTGATCGCCGACCTCCTCGCCCGCCGCGAGCCGCCGATCGACCTCGCCCCCTATTCCATCGCCCGTTTCCAACGCCGCGCCGGGAGCCGCCCATGAGCCGCCACACCTTCTTCTGCATCGATGCGCATACCTGCGGCAATCCGGTCCGCGTCGTCGCCGGCGGCGCGCCGGCGCTGCCCAACGTGGCGATGAGCGAGCGGCGCGCGATCTTCCTGCGCGAGCACGACTGGGTCCGCCGCGCCCTGATGTTCGAGCCGCGCGGCCACGATGTCATGTCGGGATCGATCCTGTATCCGCCGAGCCGCGACGACTGCGACATCGGCGTGCTCTACATCGAGGTCAGCGGCTGCCTGCCGATGTGCGGCCACGGCACCATCGGCACCGTCACCGCGGCGATCGAGGAGGGGCTGGTGGTGCCGCGCGAACCCGGCCGCCTCGCCATCGAGGCCCCGGCCGGGCGCGTCGTCGTCGAGTATGTGCAGAAGGGCCCGCATGTCGAGCAGGTGCGCCTGTTCAACGTCGCGAGCTACCTGCACGCGGCGGACGTCGTGCTCGAGGTTCCGGGCCTCGGCCCGCTCACCATCGACCTCGCCTATGGCGGGAATTACTACGCCATCGTCGAGCCGCAGCCGGCCTGGCCGGGGCTCGACGCCGTCTCGGCCGCCGACATCCTGCGCCTCAGCCCGCTGGTCCGCCGCGCCGCCCAGGAGAGGCTGGCACCCGTCCATCCCACGGACCCGCGCATCGAGGGCGTCAGCCACGTCATGTGGTGCGACCGCCCGCGCGACCCGCGCGCCCACGCCCGCAACGCCGTCTTCTATGGCGAGAAGGCGATCGACCGGTCCCCCTGCGGCACCGGCTCCTCGGCGCGCATGGCGCAGCTCGTCGCCCGCGGCCGGCTCGCCGCCGGCGCCGAGTTCGTTCACGAGAGCATCATCGGCACCCTGTTCGACTGCCGGGTCGAATCCCTTGCCACCCTCGGCGATCGCCCCGCCATCCTGCCCAGCGTCGCCGGCTGGGCGCGCATCATCGGCCACAACACGATCTTCGTCGACGACCGCGACCCGCTCGCCCACGGCTTCCAGCTCGTCTGAGCCCCCGCGATCCGGCCGCGGCCGCCGCGCTCAGTCCTGCGCGGCCACCGGCGCGCCTGCCGCGCCCGCGGCCAGGAACGCGCGCACCAGCGCCAGCCGCCGCTTCTCCTCCAGGCAGACGACATATTCCGCCACCGCCAGCTGCGCGTCCGTCACCTCCAGGCGCACCAGCTGCGGATGCTCGTCGAGTTCCGCCTCGAACCCGACGCCGACGCCGAACCCCGCCAGCACCGCCTCGCGCACCGCCTCGCGCGTCTGCACCTCGAGCAGCGTGCGCGGCCGCACCGCCGCCTCGTGCAGCCGCGCCTCGAACACCTCGCGCGTGATCGAGCCGCGCTCGCGCAGCACCAGGTCGTTGTCGGCCAGCACCCGGATCGAAACCTTCCCCGCCCCCGCTCCCGCCCCCGCCAGCGCATGCCCCGCGCGCACGAACAGCACCAGCCGGTCATGGCGCAGCAGACGGCTGTGCAGCCGCGGATCGGAGACGCGCCGCGCCGTCACCGCGACATCGGCATGGTGATCGACGAGCCGGTCCACGACCTCCGAGGAATTCCCGATCGCCAGCGAGAAGGTGATCCCCGCGTGCCGCGCCTTCAGCACGGCGAGGATCGGCATCACGTGCGCCGCGCTGTCGGCGGCGATGCGCAGGTGCCCGCCGAGCAGCGTCGCGGCCCCCGCGAGCAGCGCCCGGGCCTCCGCCTCCGCGGCGAACAGCCGCGCCGTCACCGCATGCAATTCCTGCCCCAGCGGTGTCGCGCTCACCCGCCGCCCCCCGCGGTCGAACAGCGCGACGCCATAGGTGGCTTCAAGCGCCTTCACCTGTGCTGAGAGCGTCGGCTGCCCGACGCCGCTGGCCCGTGCCGCCGCCGAGAAGCTCTGCGCCTCGACGACTAGGTGAAACGCGCGCAGCAGCGTGGTGAGGCTCATGGCCGGCGCCGCCGCGTCCCGCCATCCATGGACAGGATCGATAGGAGGTATGGAGACATACTATTAGAAACGATAACTCAGGGCCGGTAGCCTCGTCACGTCCCGCCTCCGGAAGGCCGCGCATGACGTCCACCGCCCCCACCACCCACGGCCCAGCCCCCGGCCGGGCGCTGTCCGAGACCGGCGATCCGCTCCTGCTCACCCCCGGCCCGCTGACCACCTCGCGCTCGGTCAAGGAGGCCATGCTCCACGACTGGGGCTCGCGCGACGCCGGCTTCATCGCCCTCAACCGCGAGGTGATGCAGCGCCTGCCGGAGGTGGTGAACGCGGCGGCGAGCCACGTCGCCGTGCCGATGCAGGGCTCGGGCACCTTCGCGGTGGAGGCGATGCTGACCACCTTCGTCCCGCCCGGCGGCGAGGTGCTGGTGCTGATCAACGGCGCCTATGGCCACCGCGCCCGGCGCATCCTCGAGATCGCCGGCCGGCGCAGCATCGTCCACGAGACGGCGGAGGACACGCCGCCCGACCTCGCCGCGGTCGAGCGCATCCTCGCCGCCACGCCGTCCATCACCCATGTCTTCGCCGTCCATTGCGAGACCACCTCCGGCATCCTCAACCCGGTCGGCGCGATCGGCGCGCTCGCCGCCCGTTACGGCAAGCGGTTCCTGGTCGATGCCATGTCCGCGTTCGGCGCCCTGCCGCTCGACGCCAATGCGATCCACGCCGACGCCATCGCCGCCTCGTCCAACAAGGGTATCGAGGGCATCCCCGGTCTGGGCTTCGTCATCGGCCGCAAGACGGCACTCGCCGCGGCCGCCGGCAACGCGACCACCCTGGTGCTCGACCTGCATGACCAGTGGACCGTCCTCGAGAAGACCGGCCAGTATCGCTTCACCCCGCCGATCCACGTCATCGTCGCCTTCCACCAGGCGTTGCGCGAGTTCTTCGCCGAAGGCGGCCAGCCCGGCCGCGGTGCCCGCTACCGGCAGAACTGCCAGGTGCTGGTGGAGGGCATGCGCGCCCTCGGCTTCCGGACGCTGCTGCCCGACGCGCTGCAGGCGCCGATCATCGTCACCTTCCACATGCCGCCCGCGCCTGGCTTCGAGTTCCAGCGCTTCTACGACGGGCTGAAGGAGCGTGGGTTCGTCATCTACCCCGGCAAGCTGACCGTCGCGCCCTCGTTTCGCATCGGCTGCATCGGCCGGCTCGACCCCGCCGACATGCGCGCCGCCCTCGGCGCCGTCCGCGAGGTGCTCGCGTCGATGCAGATCGCCGTTCCGCTCGCAGTCTGACCGAGGTGCCGATGAACGCCCCCGCCCGCACCTCGCGCGAGGTCCTCGCCAACGGCCGCGCCTACCGCTTTCCCGCGACGCCGACCGTCGCCGTCTGCATCGACGGGTCCGAGCCCGGCTATATCGAGGCGGCCATCGACCGCGGCCTCGCGCCGAACTTCGCGCGCCTGATGCGCACCGGCGCCAACCTGCGCGCGCTGTCGGTCATCCCGAGCTTCACCAACCCGAACAACATGTCGATCATCACCGGCACCCCGCCCTCGCTCCACGGGATTGCCGGCAATTATTTCTACGACGTCGCCTCCGGCCAGGAAGTGATGATGAACGACGCCCGCTTCCTGCGCGCGCAGACCATTCCGGCAGCCTTTCATGATGCCGGTGCCCGCGTCGCCGTGGTCACCGCCAAGGACAAGCTGCGGGCCCTCCTCGCCAAGGGGCTCGACATGCGCGCGGGCCGCGCCATCGCCTTTTCCGCCGAGCGGGCGGACCGCGCGACGCTGGCCGAGAACGGCATCGACGGCGTTCCCGGCTTCGTCGGCCGGCCCGTCCCGGACGTCTACTCCGCCGACCTCTCCGAGTTCGTCCTCGCCGCCGGCGTCAGGATTCTCGAACGTTACCGTCCCGATCTGATGTATCTTTCCACCACCGACTACGTCCAGCACGCCGCCGCCCCGGGCTCGGACATGGCCAACGCCTTCTATGCGATGATGGACGCCTATGTCGGCCGGCTCGACGCGGCCGGCGCGGTGGTGGCGCTCACCGCCGACCATGGCATGAACGCCAAGTCCCGCCCCGACGGCACGCCCGACGTCCTCTACCTGCAGGACTGGTTCGACGCGCGCCTCGGCGCCGCCGCGGCCCGCGTCATCCTGCCCATCACCGACCCCTACGTCGCCCACCACGGCGCGCTCGGCTCCTTCGCCACCGTCTACCTGCCCGCGGGCGCGGACCAGGCCGGCCTGCTCGCCACCCTCGACGCCACCGCCGGCGTGGAACTCGCCATCGACCGCGCGGAGGCCTGCCTGCGCTTCGCTCTCCCGCCCGACCGCATCGGCGACGTCGTCGTCGTCTCCGCCCGCACCAAGGTGCTGGGCACGACCGCGAGCCGCCACGACCTGTCGGGCCTTTCCGGCCCGCTGCGCTCGCATGGCGGCCTCAGCGAGCAGACCGTGCCGATGATCGTCAACCGCGCGCTCGCCGTGCCGCCCGGCCGCACCCTGCGCAACTTCGACATCTTCGACCTCGCCCTCAACCTCGTGCAGCAGGCGTCATGACCGTGAACACCCAGCCCGCGATCCGCGCGGAGGCGATGCGCATCGCCGGCCGGCGCGTCGAGACCGGCGAGACGATCGAGGTTCGCAACCCCTACACCGGCGGCCTCGTCGGCACCGTCCCCGCGGCGCGCCCGGAGCATGTGCGCGCGGCCTTCGCCGCGGCGCGCGCCTTCCGGCCCCGGCTCAGCCGCTACGAGCGCCAGCAGATCCTGCTGCGCACGGCGGAGACGTTGCGTGACCGCAAGGAGGAGTTCGCCCGCCTCATCACCGTCGAGAGCGGCCTGTGCTGGAAGGATTCGCTCTACGAGGCGAGCCGCGCCTACGACGTCTATTCCTTCGCCGCCCAGCTCGCCATCCTCGACGACGGCGAGACCTACGCCTGCGACATCAGCCCGATGGGCAAGCAGCGGCGCATCTACACCACGCGCGTGCCGCTGATGGGCGTGATCGCCGCGATCACCCCGTTCAATCACCCGCTGAACATGGTCAGCCACAAGCTGGCACCCGCGATCGCGACCAACAACCGCGTCGTGCTCAAGCCCACCGAGCTCACACCGCTGACCGCCCTCGCGCTCGCCGACGTGCTCTACGAGGCCGGCCTGCCGCCGGAGATGCTCTCGGTCGTGACGGGCGATCCGGCGACCATGGGCGATGCGATGGTCACCGACCCGGACGCGGATCTCGTCACCTTCACCGGCTCGGTGCGGGTCGGCAAGCGCATCGCCGCGACGGCCGGCTACAAGCGCGTAATCCTCGAGCTCGGCGGCAACGATCCGCTGATCGTCATGGAGGACGCCGATCTCGCCCGCGCCGCCCAGCTCGCGGTCGCCGGCGCGACGAAGAACTCCGGCCAGCGCTGCACCGCGGTCAAGCGCATCCTCGTCGTCGAGAGCGTGGCCGACGCGTTCGCCCGCCTGGTCCTCGACGGCGCGCGCGCGCTCCGGTGCGGCGACCCGATGGACCGGCAGGTCGATGTCGGCACCGTGATCCACGAGCGTGCCGCCCGCGAGTTCGAGCGTCGCGTCACGGCGGCGGTCGCGGAAGGGGCGACGTTGCTGCATGGCAACAACCGGCAGGGCGCGCTCTACCCGCCGACTGTGCTCGACCACGTCCCCCCCGGCGCCGAGCTGGTGCGCGAGGAAACCTTCGGCCCGGTCATTCCCATCATCCGCTGCCCCGACGACATCGCCGAGGTGATACGCATCGCCAACGCCACCGCCTACGGCCTGTCCTCCGGCGTGTGCACCAACCGCCTCGACCACATCACCCGCTTCGTCAGCGAGCTCGACGTCGGCACGGTCAATGTCTGGGAGGTGCCGGGCTACCGCATCGAGATGTCGCCGTTCGGCGGCATCAAGGATTCCGGCCTGGGCCACAAGGAGGGCGTGGTCGAGGCGATGAAAAGCTTCACCAACGTGCGCACTTATTCGCTGCCCTGGCCGGCCTGAACGTGATAGGCGAGGGCCCGCAAAGCCAATCGCGATGAGCGCAGGACAGCAACAGCAGGGCCGACCCCGGATGGCCGCCGCACCCGCCAGCGCCGCCGGGCCGTTGCTGGCGGTGCCGCCGCTGCTCCTCCTCGCGGCCACGTTCTTCTATCCGCTGGCGCTGATCCTGCATCGTTCGCTCGCCGGCGCCGGCGGGCTCTCGCTCGCCCACTACGCCGTCATCCTCGGCTCCGCGCTGTTCCGCAGCGCGCTCGTCAACACCGTCGCCATTGCCGCCGCCGCCAGCGCCGGCTGCCTCCTGCTCGGGCTCGTCCTCGCCCTGCTCATCGCCTTCGTGCCGTTTCCGGGCGTGCGCCTGCTCGCCCGCGTGATCGACACCTTCATCGCGCTGCCGACGTTCCTCGTGGCGCTGTCCTTCACCTTCATCTACGGCTCGGCGGGCCTGCTGAACGCCTCGCTGATGAGCGTGTTCCACCTCGGCCTGCCGCCGCTTGACTTCCTCTATTCGCGCTGGGGCGTGATCCTGGCCGAGATCACGGTCTACACGCCGTTCGTGCTGCGCCCGCTGCTCGCCAGCTTCTCGCTGATCGAGGCGGCGCAGATCGAGATCGCGAGCAGCCTCGGCGCCGGCGCCTGGCGCATCATCCGCCAGGTCATCCTGCCCGCAGCCCTTCCCGCCCTGCTCGCCGGCGGCAGCCTCTGCCTGTTGCTGACAACCAACGAGTTCGGCATCGTCCTCTTCATCGGCGCCAAGGGCGTCACCACGCTCCCGCTGCTGATCTACGACAAGGCGATCCAGGAGTTCGACTACACCGCCGCCTGCGTCATCGCCGTCGTCAACGTGGGCCTCTCGCTCGGCCTCTATTCGCTCTACCGCTTCGCCCTGGCCCGTGTGGGAGGCGCCGGTGCTGGTCTGGTCTAGGTCGGGGCGCGCGCTGGCCTGGCTGTTCGGCGGCACGCTGATCGCCGTCGTCTACGGCCTGCCCCTGGCGATGATCGCGCTGGCCAGTTTCGCCGGCCAGTGGAACAGCGCGCTGCCGAGCCACTTCACGTGGCTCCACTACGCGAGCGCCGTGCGCGGCGATTCGGCCGCGATGCTGCGCGCGAGCCTGCTCACCGGCGCGGCGGCGAGCGCGGTGGCGCTGGCCGCGGGCACCTGGGCGGCGCTGGCGCTGCGCCGGGTCGCCGGCCCATCCCGCCGCCTCCTCGACCTGGTCTTCTTCATCCCGAGCGCCGTGCCCTCGGTCTCCGTGGGGCTCGGTCTGCTGGTTGCTTTCAGCCGGCCGCCGGTCCTGCTCAACGGCACGGTTGCCATCGTCCTGGTGGCTCACCTCGTGCTGGTCTCGGCCTTCGCCTATGGCAACGTCGCGGCGGGCCTCGCGCGGCTGGGCCACGACATCGAGCAGATGGCGGCGAGCCTCGGCGCCCGCCCCGCCTACACGCTGCGCCGCGTCACGCTGCCGCTGCTCACGCCCTACCTGCTTGCCGCCTTCAGCCTCAGCTTCGCGCTCTCCATGGGCGAGCTGGGCGCGACCATCATGGTCTACCCGCCGGGCTGGGTGACGATGCCCGTCGGCATCTTCGCCCTCACCGACCGCGGCGACATCTTCCACGGTGCCGCCGTCACCATCCTGCTCGCCGCCGCCACGCTCGTCGTCCTCGCCGGCCTGTCGGCGCTGCCCGCGAAGGCCGCCGCGCGCCGCTGAGCGCGGGGGCGGGCAGGGGCGCCGACGCCGCCGGCGCTAGGGCAGGCCGGCGCCGATCGCCTCCTCGAGAATGTCGAGCGCGTGCGTCATCTGCGCCTCGGTGACGATCAGCGGCGGAGTCAGCGTCAGTACGTTGCCCATCGTGGTCTTGAACGACAGCCCGCGATCGAGCGCCCGGTACAGCACCGCTTCCGCCAGCTCCGCGTCGGGCGCCTTGGTGTCGCGGTCGCGCACCAGCTCGATGCCGAGCAGCAGCCCGCGCCCGCGCACGTCGCCGATCGCGGGGAGGCGGCGGCGCATCGCCTCCAGCCGCCCGAGCGCCATCGCCCCGACCCGCTCCGCGTTGTCCACCAGGCGCTCATCCTCGATGATCTCGATCGTCGTCAGCGCCGCCCGCGCGGTGACCGGGTTCTTCTCGTGCGTGTAGTGCCCGAACGCCCAGTCCTGCGCCACGTCGAGCTCGGGGCGCGCCAGCACCGCGGCGATCGGCAGGATGCCGCCCCCCAGCGCCTTGCCGAGCACCAGCAGGTCGGGGACGACGCCGTCATGTTCGCAGGCGAACATCCGCCCCGTCTTGCCGAGCCCGGTCGGAATCTCGTCGAAGATCAGCAGCGCGCCATGCCGGTCGCACGCCTCGCGCACCGCCCGCCAATAGCCGGGCGGCGGCAGGTAGGGCACCGCGCGCGCCGGCTCGGCCACCACCGCCGCGACATCGCCCTCGCGGCTGAGCACGTACTCGACCATCCCCGCGCAGGCGATCCCGCAGCGATCGGGGATCGGCCGGCCCTGCGCGTCGGCCGGATGGCCATAGGGGCAGCGATAGCAGGCGAAGGGCGCGACGTGCTGCGCGCCCGCCACCAGCGGTGCCGCCGGTCCCGAGCGGAACAGCGCCTCGCCCGAGAGGCTCGATGCCCCCACGCCCGCGCCATGGAACGCATCCCAGAACGAAACGGTCTTGAAGCGCCCGGTCGCCGCCCGCGCCAGCTTCACCGCCACCTCGACGGCGTCCGATCCGCCGGTCGTGAACAGGGTCTTGGAGAGGCTCCCGGGCGCGATCGCCGCCAGCTTCTCCGCCAGCAGGACAGCCGGTTCGTTGGCGTAACGTCGTGGCGCGAACGGCAGGCTTGCCATCTGCTCGGCGATGGCGCGGCGGAGGCGGGGATGGCCATAGCCGATGTGGTGGACGTTGTTGCCGTGGAAATCCATCAGGCGCCGGCCGGCGCTGTCCTCGAGCCAGATGCCCTGCGCCTTCACCACCGCGTTCAGGCAGGGCGTGGACACGGACTGGTGCAGGAAGGCCGCTCGGTCGCGCGCCAGCAGGTCGCGGGCCGCGCCGTCGAGGGCGCGCGCCTGCCACGCCGCGCGCCGGCCGCCGAGGTTGGTATCGCTTTCCGACGGCGCGATCGGGGCGCGGGCGCGTTGCATCGTTCCTCCAGCGGCCAGCTTGTCGCGGTGAGGGCAGCGTCGATATCGCAACGAAGCCCGCCTCCCGCGGCACCCCTTCAACACGAAAACGGCGCCGCCGGGCAAGCGCTTCGTGCACCGTGGCGCCCCTTTCGCCGCCGCCGCGCGACGGCCCTGCGCCACAGCCCCCCGCGCGGCTACCCGCGCGGGTCCCGGCGTGGGTCCCGGGCACCGCTCCCGGACGCGGGTGCCGAGCCATGGCGGCGCCGGCGCGCGGCCCGGGGCGGGCAAGGGGTCTTGGCCAACGATGCCGCCTGCGCGATGCTGCCACGGCCGATCATCGGCTGATCCGGAGGCACGATGCCCAACCCCACGACCCCATCGCACGACAGCACCCGCGCCGAGCTGCTGCGCGCCGCCACCGAGACCCTGCGCCAGGTCGCCCCCGACGTGCCCGCCGATGCAGGGCGGCTGCTGGCCTCCCTCTATGCCGGCCTCTCGACGGCCGAGCTTGCCGGCGAGACCCCGGACATCATCGCCACCGCCACCGCCAGCCTCTGGTCCCTCGCCCAGGACCGCCAGCCCGGCACCGTGCGGCTGCGCGTCATCCCGCCGGGCAGCGGCAGCGGCCCGCATGCCGTCGTCGAGATCGTCACCGACGACATGCCCTTCCTCGTCGACAGCGCCCTCGCCGTCCTGACCAAGTCCGGGCGCGTCGTGCGCAAGTTGCTGCACCCGATCCTGCCGATGTCGCGCGACACCGCGGGCCGCCTGCAGGGCATCGGCTCCGAGGCGGCCGCGCCCGCCGGCTGCCTCCTGGTGCGCGAGAGCCTGATGCACATCGAGTGCACCGGCGTCGGCCACGCCGCGCGCGAGGAGGGCGACGAATGGGCCGGCCTGGAGGCGTCGCTGCGCGCGGCCCTCGCCGACGTCCGCGCTGCCACCGAGGACCACGCCGCCATGCTCGCCCTGCTGGGCCAGGCGGAGGCGGAGCTCGCCGCCTCGCCCGTCGGTGTCGAGGCGGCACCGGCCCGGGAGTTCCTGCGCTGGCTGACCGACGACAATTTCGTTCTGCTCGGTCATCGGCGCCTCACCATCGGCGAGGGCGAGATCCTCGCCGCCGCCGCCGAGGAAAACCTCGGCCTGCTGCGCAACCCCGCCGTCGTGGTGTTCGACACGCTGCACGACCGCGGCACCATCCCGCCCGACATCCGCGCAACCCTCCTAGCCTCGTCGCCGCTCAGCGTCGCCAAGGCCAACCTCCGCTCCACGGTGCACCGTCCGCAGCACGGCGATGTGGTGATCACGCGGATCTTCGACGCCGCCGGCAAGGTCACCGCCTTCCGCCTGTTCTTCGGCCTGTTCGCCGCCACCGCCTACACGCGCAACCCCCGCTCGATCCCGCTGCTGGCGCAGAAGGTGAACGCCATCCTCGCCAGCGCCGGCGTCGATCCTGAGAGCCACGACGGGCGCGCCCTGCGCCACGTGCTCGACACCTGGCCGCGCGACGAGCTGCTGCAGGCCCCGGAGGAGGCGATCCTCGCCGGCGCCCGCCGCGCGCTCGACCTGCGGCTGCGCCCGCGCTCGGCGCTGGTGGTGCGCCAGGACCCGTTCGGCCGCTTCGTCTCGGCGATCGCCTGGCTGCCGCGCGACACCTTCGACACCGCGCTGCGCGAGCGCGTCGGCGGCATGCTCGCGCGCGCCTATGCCGGCCATCTCGCCGCCGCCTACATCGCGCTGGGCGACGAGCCGCTGGCGCGCGTGAACTATGTCGTCAGCACCACGCCCGGCAGCGTGCCGGTGGTCGACATCGAACTGCTCGAGACCGCGATCGCCCAGGCCGCGCGCGACTTCCGCGACCGGCTCGGCGAGGCGCTGACCCAAGCCCTCGGCGAAGCGCAGGCGACGAGCCTGCTCGCCCGCTGGGCCGATGCGTTCCCCGCCGCCTATCGCGACACCGCGAGCGCGGGGCAGGCCGTCGCCGACCTGCAGCTCGCCGAGTGCGCCGTCGTCACCGGCCGCGCCGCCACCCGGCTTGACCGCCCGTTCGGTTCGGCCGCGGATCGCCTGGTGCTGCGCCTCGTCCAGCCGGGCGGGCCGCTGCCGCTGGTCGATGCCCTGCCGCTGCTGCAGAGCATCGGCCTGCGCGCGATCGAGGAGGTGCCGCACCATCTCGAGCCGGCGGCGGGTGCGCCGCGCGTCGTGCTGCACGGCTTCATCGTGCAGGCGCAGCAGCCGGTGGACGAGGCCGCCTTTCCCGTCCTGCTCGCGGCCCTCGACGCGCTGCTCGACGGCCGCGCCGAGGCCGACGGCTTCAACCGGCTCGTGCTGCTCGCCGGGCTCGACTGGCGCGAATGCTGGCTCCTGCGCGGGCTCTACCGCTGGCTCAAGCAGGTGGGCTTCGGCTTCAGCCAGGAGAGCGTCGAGGCGGCGCTGGCCGCCCACCCCGAGGCGGCGCGCGTCCTCGTCGACGTCTTCCACGCCACCCTCGCGCCGCCCGCGCAGCGCGGCGCATCCCCCGCGGACGCGGCGAGCCTCGAGGCGCGGTGGACCGCCTGCCTCGATGCTGTCGCCAACCCCGACGAGGACCGCATCCTCAACCGCCTGATGACCGTGCTGCGGTCGGTCGTGCGCACCAACTATTTCGAGGCGAAGCCCTACCTCGCGCTCAAGATCGCGAGCGCCGAGGCCGGCGACATGCCGCTGCCGCGCCCCTGGCGCGAGATCTTCGTGCATTCCCCGCGCATGGAAGGCTGCCACCTGCGCGCCGGCCCGGTGGCGCGCGGCGGCATCCGCTGGTCCGACCGGCGCGAGGATTTCCGCACCGAGATCCTGAGCCTGATGAAGGCCCAGCGTTTCAAGAACGTGGTGATCGTGCCCACCGGCGCGAAGGGCGGCTTCGTGCTCAAGCAGGCACCCGCCGCCACCGACCGCGAGGCCTTCATGGCCGAGGGCATCGCCTGCTATCGCATCCTCATCAACGCCATCCTTGATCTCGCGGACAACGTCGAGCAGGGCCGCATCGTCACGCCCGCCGACATCGTCCGCCGCGACGGCGACGATCCCTACGTCGTCGTCGCCGCCGACAAGGGCACCGCGACCTTCAGCGACATCGCCAACGCCATCGCCCAGGAGCGCGGTTTCTGGATCGGCGATGCCTTCGCCTCCGGCGGCAGCCACGGCTACGACCACAAGGAGATGGGCATCACCGCGCGCGGCGCCTGGGTGATGATCGCGCGGCATTTCGCGGCCCTCGGCCTCGACATCCAGGCCGACCCCTTCACCTGTGTCGGCGTCGGCGACATGAGCGGGGACGTCTTCGGCAACGGCATGCTGATCAGCCGCAAGACCCGCCTGCTGGCCGCCTTCGACCACCGCCATATCTTCATCGACCCCGATCCGGATCCGGAAGTTTCGTACACGGAACGGGCGCGCCTGTTCGCGCTACCCCGCTCCTCGTGGGACGATTACGACCGCGCCCGCATCAGCGCCGGCGGCGGCGTCTACTCGCGCAACGACAAGCGCATCGCCCTCTCGCCGCGCGCCTGCGAGCTGCTGGGCATCGCCGAACGTCATGCCGAGCCGGCCGCGGTGGTCCAGGCGATCCTGCGCGCACCGGTGGACCTGCTCTATTTCGGCGGCATCGGCACCTACGTGAAGGCGGCCTCCGAGAGCCAGGCCGAGGCCGGCGACCGCGCCAACGACGCGCTGCGCGTCAACGGCGCGCAGATCCGCGCGCGGGTGATCGGGGAGGGGGCCAACCTCGCCCTCACCCAGGCCGGGCGCGTCGAATACGCGCGCCAGGGCGCGGGCGGCGCCGGCGGGCGCATCGACACCGACGCGCTCGACAACTCCGCCGGTGTCTCTACCTCCGACCACGAGGTCAACATCAAGATTGCGCTCGCCGATGCCGAGCGGGCGGGGGCACTCACCGCGCATCAGCGCGACGAACTGCTCGCCGCGATGACCGACGACGTCGCCGAGCACGTGCTGCGCGACAACCACCTCCAGTTCCTCGCCGTCTCCCTCGAGGAGCAGGAGAAGCTCGGCCCCTCGCACCTCGCCCTCATCGCGGCGCTGGAGGCCGCCGGCGTGCTCGACCGCGCCGTCGCCGGGCTGCCCGACACCGCGGCCCTCAGCGCGCGCATGAACACCGGCGACACGCTGCTGCGCCCGGAGATCGCAACCGTGCTGCCGGTCGCCAAATTGTGGCTGGAGGAGGCGGTTCTCGCGAGCCCGCTGCCCGACGATCCCGCCTTCGAGCAGACCCTGCTCGCCTATTTCCCCGCCGAGCTGCGCCGCCGCTTCCCCATCCAGCTCGAACGCCACCACCTGCGCCGGGAGCTGATCGCGACCGCGCTCGCCAATGCCGTGGTGAACCGGCTCGGCCTGGTGGCGCTCGCCCGCCTTGCCGCCGACCGTGGGCCGGTCCCCGTCGCGCGCGCCGCCTGGGCCGCGGCGGAGCTGTTCGATCTCGAGGCCGCCTACGATGCGATCGACGCCGCGCCCGCCTCGGTCCCCGCCCGCCTCGGCGCGCTCACCGCGGTGCGGCGGCTGCAGGAGGCGACCGCCGGCTACCTGATGGCGGCGCCGGAATTCGACCTCCAGCCGCTCGGCGCGCAGCTGGCGGCCCTGCGCCCCGGCATCGCCGAGCTGACCCGCGCCGCGACCGCCGAGGCGGCGGCCGGCCCGGCCGCCCAGGAGCTGCGCGAGGCCGGCCTGCCCGATGCGCTCGCCGCCCTGGTCGCCGCGGCACCCTTTCTGGCGCAGGCGCCGGTGGTGGTGCGCCTCGCCGCCGATGCCGCGGTGCCGCCCTCGCGCGCCGTTGCCGCCTGGCGCGAGGTCGGCCAGGCGCTGGGCTTCGACGCGCTGGACGCCGCCTCCTCGCGGCTGGTGGCGAGCGGCCCGTTCCACGAGCGCGCGCGCGCCGCCCTGTTCGCCGATCTTACCGCGGCGCAGCGCGAGCTGGCCGCCGCCGACCTGCGCGGCGCCAACCCCGCTGCGGATGCCGCCGCCACGATCGAACTGGTGCGCGACGTCGCCGCCGCCCCCGATCTGGCCGGCTTCACCCTCGCCTCGCGCGCCCTCGCGGCGCTCGCGGCGCGGGCGCGCTAGAGCAATATCCGATCAGATGGAATGATCTGGTCGGATTTCTTGCTCTAGAAAACGTGTAATTTAGAGCAACCCCCGGCTTGGCTGAGCCGGGCAGGCCCAACCAAGCCGGGGGTTGCTCTGAGCGGAGCCCGGCGCGGCTGGCGCCGGGCGTTCCCCGTCCTCCGGGGCTCCCGGCCTTCCGGGACATCCTCGCCCCCTCGCCACGGCGCGGCGCCGGGTCCTGCCTTGGGGGCCGGGCCCTCGCGCCGCCGCGCGCGGCCTGCGGCAGCTGCAGGCCACGCCGGGCCCGGCACGGGGTTGAATTGCATCGGATGATGTGATAGTCATGTTTAAAGCATAAAGAACTTAGTATCAACATCTAGTTCTATATGGTTTTACGCGTGCACGACGGGCCTTGCCCATGATCACGGCATCTCAGTTGCGAGCCGCGCGCGCCCTGGCGGGATGCGATCAGCGCCAGCTTGCGGAACGCTCAGGCCTGTCCCTGCCGACCATCCAGCGGATGGAAGCGAGCGAGGGTGTGGTCCGCGGCAACGTCGATTCCCTCGACCGGGTCATCAGCGCGCTCGCCACGCTCGGCATCGAGCTGATCGGCGAGGGCGCGCCGAGCGCGGCCGGCGGCCGCGGCGTCCGGCTCAGGAGCGGCGTCGCCAGGCCAACCGAGCGACAACGCCCCGCGCCGGCGGAGGTCCCGGGTTAGGCCGGCGCCATGATGGTGATGTCCCTGCTCGCCGGCATCGGCTTGTTGCTGGCCCTGTCGGTCCTGGCGCTGTTCGTCGGCGCCCGCCCGGCGGGCACGCCGCTGGTCTATGCGATCGGGCTGGTGCTCTCGCTCTTCCTGCTGGCGGTCAGCGGTTCGGCGCTGCTGCGCGCGGGGCCGGCGCAGACGCTGGTGCTGCCGCTCGGCCTGCCCTGGATCGGCACGCATCTCCGCCTCGACGCGCTGGCGGCCTTCTTTCTGGTGGTGATCAACCTCGGGGGCGCGGGCGCCTGCCTGTACGGCATCGGCTATGGCCGGCACGCGGCGGAGCCGCTGCGCGTGCTGCCCCTCGTGCCCGCCTTCCTCGCCGGGATGAACCTCGTCCCGCTGGCCGACGACGCCTTCACCTTCCTGGTCGCGTGGGAGTTCATGTCGCTCGCCTCCTGGGCGCTCGTCGTCGCCGAGCACCGGGGCGCGGGCCATGTCGAGGCCGGCTACATCTACCTCGCGATGGCCGTGCTGGGCACGTTCGCGCTCCTGCTGGCCTTCGGCCTGCTCGCGGGCCCGGCGGGGGACTACGCCTTCGCCTCGATGCGCGCGGCGCACGCCGCACCCCCGGTCGCGGCGGTGGTGCTCGGCCTCGTGCTCTTCGGCGCCGGCGCCAAGGCCGGCCTCGTGCCGATGCATGTCTGGCTGCCGCGCGCCCATCCGGTGGCGCCGAGCCATGTCTCCGCGCTGATGAGCGGCGTGATGACCAAGGTCGCGATCTACGCCGTGATCCGCATCGTCTTCGACCTGCTGGGCCCGCCCGCCTGGTGGTGGGGCCTCGTGGTCATGGGGTTCGGCGGTGCGAGCGCGCTGATGGGCATCCTCTACGCCCTGTTCGAGACCGACCTGAAGCGCGTCCTGGCCTACAGCACGATCGAGAATGTCGGCTTCGTGTTCGCGGGCCTCGGCCTCGCGCTGGCGTTCCGCGCCGACGGGATGGCGGCGGCGGCCGCTCTCGCCCTGACCGCGGCGCTGCTGCACGTGCTCAACCACGCGGTGCTGAAGAGCCTGCAATTCTTCGGCGCCGGCGCGGTGCTGGGGGCGAGCGGGCTGCGTGACATGGACCGGATGGGCGGGCTGATCCACCGCATGAAGGTGACGTCCGTGGCGATGCTGGCCGGCGCGATCGGCCTCTCCGCGCTGCCGCCGTTCAACGCCTTCGTCTCCGAGTGGCTGACCTTCCAGGCGATCCTGCTCAGCCCGGCGCTGCCGCAATGGGGTCTGAAGCTGCTGGTGCCGGCGGTGGGCGCGCTGCTGGCGCTGGCGGCGGCGCTGGCGGCGACGTGTTTTGTCCGCCTCTACGGCATCGTCTTTCTCGGCCGCCCGCGCTCGGATGCCGCCGCCGCGGCGCACGAGACCGACCCGTTCTCCGCCACGGCGATGGTGATTTTCGCCGGCCTCGCGCTGCTGCTGGGCATCGTTCCCGGGCCCGCGCTCGGCGCGCTCCGGCCGGCCGTCGCCAGCGTCCTCGGGACGCTCCAGCCCGCCGCGCTGCGCCTGCCCTGGCTGTCGATCGCGCCGCTCGCGGCCAGCCGCGGCACCTATAACGGCCTGCTGGTCTTCCTCTTCATCGCCGGTTCGGCGGCGCTGGTCGCGGTGGCGATCCGTCTGGTCGCGCCCGGCCGGACCCGCCGCGGACCGGCCTGGGACTGCGGCTTCCCCGACCCGAGCCCCAGCCTGCAATATTCCGCCGGCGGCTTCGCCGAGCCCATCCGGCGCGTCTTCGGCCCGGTGTTGTTCCGTTCGCGTACCAGCGTCCACATGCCCCCGCCGGGCGAGACGCGGCCCGCGCGTCTGGTGGTGCGCAGCCACGACGTGGTGTGGGAGGTTCTGTACGCGCCGGTCGCCGGCCTCGTCGCGGCCGCGAGCAGCCGCCTCAACGTGATGCAGTTCCTGACCATCCGCCGCTATCTCAGCCTCGTCTTCGCGCTGCTGGTGATCCTGCTGCTGGTGCTGGCGCTGTGGCGCTGATCCGCGATCTGGCCGCGCAGGCCGCAGAGATGGCGCTCGTCGTCGGGGCGGCGCCGCTCGTCACCGGCTTCCTGCGCAAGTGCAAGGCGCGGCTGACGCGCCGGCGCGGGGCGTCCGTGCTGCAGCCCTATCGCGACCTGCTGCGCCTGCTGCGCAAGGACGTCGTGCTGGCCGAGAACGCCTCCTGGCTGTTCCGCGCCGCGCCCTACCTCGTCTTCGCGGCGACGTGGGTGGCCGCGGCGCTGGTTCCCACCTTCGGCGGCGGGCTGCTGTTCTCCTGGTCGGCCGACCTGATCGCCATCGTCGCGATGCTCGGCAGCGCCCGCTTCTTCCTCGCCCTCGCCGGCATGGATGTCGGCACCGCCTTCGGCGGCATCGGCGCGAGCCGGGAGATGATGATCGGCTCCCTCGCCGAGCCGGCGATGCTGATGATCATCTTCTCGCTCGCCCTCCTGGCCGGCTCGACCCAGCTCTCGGTCATCGCCGCGTTCATGCAGTCCCCGGCGGTCGGCCTGCGCGTGACGCTCGGGCTCGCGCTCGCGGCGTTGCTGATCGTGGCCATCGCGGAGTCCGGGCGCATCCCCGTGGACAACCCGGCGACGCATCTCGAGCTCACCATGGTGCACGAAGCCATGGTGCTCGAATATTCGGGCCGCCACCTGGCGCTGCTCGAGCTCGCCTCCTGGGTGAAGCTGCTGCTCTATCTGTCGCTGATCGCCTGCGTCTTCGTGCCCTGGGGCGTGGCACCACCCGGCTCGGGCTGGCTCGCCCATCTCCTCGGCGCCGGGCTCTACGCCGGCAAGATCGCGCTCGCCTGCGCGCTGCTGGCGGTCTTCGAGATGACCATCGCCAAGATGCGCGTCTTCCGCGTGCCCAATTTCCTCGGTGCGGCGCTGATGCTGGGCTTCCTCGGCGCGATGCTGCTGTTCGTTTCGCGGATCATCTGAGATGCACGGGATCGGCTTCGACATCGCCCATCTGCTGGCCGGCAGCCTGGTGCTGGTGAGCCTGACGATGCTCTATCAGGACCGCCTCTACGCCCTGCTCAACACCTACACGCTGCACGCGGTGGTGCTCGGCCTCGCCGTCGCCTGGCAGGCGCGCCTGCAGGACGCGCCCCATCTCTACATCACCGCGGCGATCGCCCTGCTGTTCAAGGCCGGCATCATTCCCATTGCCCTGCACCGGATCGTGGTGCGCCTCGGCATCCATCGCGCGATCGAGACGGTGAGCGGGATCGGCACGACGATGCTCGCGGGCATCGGGCTGGTCGGCCTCTCCTTCGCGGTGATGCTGCGGGTCACCGAGGGTGCCGCCCTGGTCGCGCGCGAGGATGTCGCCTTCGCGCTCTCCGTCGTGCTCCTCGGCCTGCTCATCATGGTGACCCGGCGCAACGCGGTCAGCCAGGTGGTCGGGTTCATGTCGCTCGAGAACGGGCTGATCCTCGCCGCCGCGGGCGCGCAGGGCATGCCGCTGGTGGTCGAGATCAGCGTCGCCTTCTCGGTGCTGATCGCCTTCATCGTTATCGGCGTGTTCCTCTTCCGCATCCGTGAACGTTTCGACACCGTGGACGTTCGCGCGCTCGACCGCTTCCGCGGCGAACGCCGATGAACTGGTTCCTCGCCCACGACGTGCTCCTGGTGCTGTCGCTGCCGGCGCTTGCCGCCGTGGTGCTCGCGGTCCTGCCCGGCTATCGCCTCTCCGCGCGCGGCAATGTCGCGGCCAGCCTGGCGACGCTGCTCGCGGCACTGGCCCTGTTCGTCCGCCACCCGGCACCGGGCCCCTATTTCCTGGTCGACGACCTCAACATCGTCTTCATCGTGCTGAACACCTTCGTCGGCTTCACCACGAGCGTCTTCAGCGCCACCTACATCGACCACGAGCTGCAGACCGGCCGCCTGACCCCCGCTTACCTGCGTTTCTACCACGCCATGTACCAGGTCATGATGTTCGGCATGAACCTGGCCCTGGTGGTCAACAACATCGGCCTGATGTGGGTGGCGATCGAGCTGGCCACACTGGCGACGGTGCTGATGGTCGGCATCTACCGCACCCACGAGGCGCTCGAGGCGGCCTGGAAATACTTCATCCTCGCCAGCGTCGGCATCGCGCTCGCGCTGTTCGGCACCATCCTCGTCTATCTCGCCGCCGCCCCGGTCGTCGGCACCGGGCTCCAGGGCATGACCTGGACCGTGCTGGTCGCCCATGCGGGCGCCTTCGAGCCGGGGCTCCTCAGCGTCGCCTTCATCTTCCTCTTCCTCGGCTATGGCACCAAGGTCGGCCTCGTGCCGCTGCACGCCTGGCTGCCGGACGCGCACGCCGAAGGACCGACGCCGATCTCCGCCGTGCTCTCGGGCCTGCTGCTCAACGTGGCGCTCTACGCCGTGCTCCGCTTCAAGATGCTGATGGCCGGCAACCCGCACGTGATCGCGGCGGGACCGCTGATGACGACGATCGGCCTGGTGACGTTGATCTTCGCCGCCTTCATGCTCTACCGCCGGCGCGACATCAAACGCCTGTTCGCCTATTCCTCGATCGAGCACATGGGCATCATCGTCTTCGCCTTCGGCATGGGCGGCCCGCTCGCCAACTTCGCGGGCCTGCTGCAGATGACGATGCACAGCCTCACCAAATCGGCGATCTTCTTTGCCGTGGGCCACGTGGCGCAGGCCAAGGGCACGCAGAAGATCGCCGACATCCGCGGCCTCACGCAGTCCCATCCGCCCCTCGGCTGGACCCTGGTGGTCGGCGTGCTGGCCATCGCCGGCATGCCCCCGCTCGGCATCTTCACCAGCGAGTTCCTGCTCGTCTCCTCGACCTTCGCCCGCTCGCCCCTGCTGGCCGTGCCGCTCGTCTTCGGCCTGTTCCTCGCGTTCGCCGCCCTGCTGCTGCGCCTGCAGGGCCTGGCCTTCGGCGAGCCCACGGGGCGGATGACGCCGGTGGGCGCGTCCTATGTGCCGACCTTCGCGCATCTGGCGCTGGTCGCGGTCGCCGGCGTCTACCTCTCGCCCGAGCTCGTGACGTGGTTCCAGCACGTCGCCGGGATGTTGGGCTAGCCAATGGGAACGCTGCGCGAAGCGCTGGCAACGGGCGCGCCGGTCACGACACAGGCACCCTGGCCGCGGGTGGTCGTCGACGCCGCCGGCTGGTCCGCGCTGGGTGAGGCTCTTGCCGAGGGCGCTCTCGGCCTGTCCGGCCTCTGGGGCGAGGCGGAGGCGGTGCACGCCGCGCTGTTCGACGAGCCGGCCGCCGAGTTCGCGGTGGCCACGCTCGCCTGCCCCGAGGGCCGCTTCCCCTCCCTCGGCCGCCGCCACGCCGCCGCCATCCGCCCCGAGCGCGCCATCCGCGACCTGGTCGGCCTGGTCGCGCAGGCCGCACCGGACGACCGCCCCTGGCTCGACCACGGCCGCTGGCCGGTGCGCGCCCCGCTCGGCCGCAAGCTCCCGCCCGGACCTGCCGCGCCCTACGCCTTCCTGCCCGCCGAGGGCGAGGGCCTGCACCGGATGGCCGTCGGCCCGGTGCATGCCGGCATCATCGAGCCCGGGCATTTCCGCTTCGCCGTCAACGGCGAGACGGTGGTGCGCCTGGAAACGCGGCTCGGCTACACGCACAAGGGCATCGAGGCGCTGATGCAGGGCGCCACGATCGAGCATGCCGCCTGCCTCGCCGGGCGCGTCTCGGGCGACAGCACCGTGGCCTACGCGCTCGCCTTCGCCCGCGCGGCCGAGGCGGCGCTCGGCGTCGCCGTGCCGGAGCGGGCGCACTGGCTGCGCGCGCTGATGGCCGAGCTCGAACGCCTCGCCAACCATCTCGGCGACATCGGCGCCATCTGCAACGATGCCGGATTCGCGCTGATGCTCACGCACTGCGCGATCCTGCGTGAGCGCGTCCTGCGCACCGCCGATGCCTGCTTCGGCCACCGCCTGATGCGCGACCTCGTCGTGCCGGGGGGCGTGGCACTCGACCTCGCCGCGCCGGCCGGCGTGCACGATCTCTGCGCCGAGATCGGCCGGCAATTCCCGCGTCTCGTTGCCCTTTACGAAGGCACCGCCTCGCTGCAGGACCGCACCTGCGGCACCGGCGTCGTCGCGCCGGGCCTGGCGCGGCGCTTCGCCGCCGGCGGCTATATCGGGCGCGCGAGCGGGCGCGATTTCGACGCGCGCCGCAGGCCCGGCTACCCGCCCTACGACCAGCTGCGCTTCGAGGTTCCGGTGTTCGAGAACGGCGACGTCGATGCGCGTGTCTGGGTGCGGATCCGCGAGGTCGAGCAGAGCCTGTCGCTGCTGCAGCAGATCCTGCTGGCCATGCCGGGGGGCCCGGTCCGCGTGCCGCTGCCGTTGCGCGGCGGGGAAGGGGTGGCGCTGGTCGAGGGATTCCGCGGCGACATCCTCGTCTGGCTGAGCCTCGACGAGGCCGGGCGGGTGCGCCGCTGCCACCTGCGCGACCCGTCCTGGTTCCAGTGGCCGCTGGTCGAGGCGGCGATCGAGGGCAACATCGTCGCCGACTTCCCGCTCTGCAACAAGTCGTTCAACTGCTCCTATTCCGGCCACGATCTGTGAGGCGCCGATGCGCACGCTCCTGTTCCGCAGCCTGATCGCGACCCCGCTGTCCCAGCCCGTTCCGAAGCCGGCCGCGGACGCCCTGTCCGCGGCGCTGGGCGCGCAGCTCGACCGTGCGGCACAGCGCCGTCTCGGCCGCAGCGTGGCGATCCGCGCCCTCGATGCGGGCTCCTGCAACGGTTGCGAGCTCGAACTGAATGCGCTGGGCAACGCCTTCTACGACCTCGAGCGATTCGGCCTGCGCTTCGTCGCCTCGCCGCGGCATGCCGATGTGCTGCTGGTCACCGGGCCGGTCACCGCCAACATGCGCGAGGCGCTGGAGCGCACCTACCAGGCCATGCCGGGACCGAAATGGGTGGTCGCGGCGGGCGCCTGCGCGATCGACGGCGGCATCTTCGCCGGCAGCTACGCCGTGCACGGCGGCGCCGGCGCGGTGCTGCCCGTCGACCTGCGCCTGCCGGGTTGCCCGCCCCGGCCGCTCGAACTCCTGCAAGGGTTGCTGGCGCTGATGGAGCCGTCGTCGGCGAGCCGGCCCTCTGCCCGTGCCTGGAGCGACCTCCGGCTTGGTTGAGCCTGCCTGGCTCAGCAAAGCCGGAGATTCGTTGTTCTGGATGATATGGCTCTAGCGCCTGGGCGTCGTCGCCCGGCGCCGCTTTCGGTCCGTTTTCGTATGGTTGCAACCACACAACGAAGGCGCGGAGTGGATGGTCAACGTCCCGCCGGCCGCCGATCGTGCCGATGCGCGCCGGCCCCGCCCGGCTAGCGGGCCGGGTTTCCTTCCCCGCGGACGGGCGAACCCGCGAGGCGCCACGCCAGCACCTCGATGCGGTCCTGCCCGAAGAACGGCTCGCCCCGATAGACCATGGTGGGCACGCCCCAGTGGCCAGCCTCCCGCAGGGCGCGATCGTTCCGCGCGAGCCTGTCCTCATGACCGTCCGGGTCGGCCGCGATGACCGCGTCCAACTCCCCGAGATCGAGCCCCGCGCGGGCGGCGGCCTGGTGCAGGTGATCGCCCTGGTCCCATCCATCCACCCGCCCCTCCCAGAGCAGGCGGGAGACTTCGCGGCAGAACGGCACGCCTCGGCCCCGCTGCGTCGCGGCCACGCCAAGCCGCCCGAGCCGCCGTGCCAGTGGCTGGTCCGGCGAGATCGCCAGGGTGGCCGGATCCTGGGCGATCGGATCGGGAACCGGGCGGCGGAACGCCATCCCCTGAAAGGCGGCGACGCGCGCGCTGTCGAGCATGAAATAGGGCCGCGCCAGCGGGTTCATGCTGCGGAAATAATCCGGGTTTCGCAGAGCGGCCGGATGCACGACCCTAAGGTCCAGGGGAACACCGAACCGTTCGGACAGGCCGATGACACGCGGCAGCGCGATGTACGAGTAGGGGCTGCGAAACGACCAGAAAAGAGTGATGGCGTCGTCCACGATCCGCGATCCCTATCGGCAACCCAACCCAACGGCGACGCAGAGCGGCGGAAGCCTCGTCTCGCGCCGCCCGCCGACCTTCAACCCGGCATCATCCTCAGCTGCAGGCTTCGCCAGCCTGGCCGGAAAGGGAGGCCGGGGCCTGGCCGAACCATTGCTCGAGCGCCGGGAGGATGCGCGCGCCTGGCTGAAACCCGTGGGTGACGAGCGCATACTGATCGTCGTCGCGGTCGCCCGCGATAAGGGTCGGAAATCCCCGGATGCCGGCGGACTGCGCGATCGCGAAGTCGCCGCGCGTTTCTTCCACGGCCGCTTCGCTGTCGAACTCGCTG
>JAGWQN010000101.1 GCA_028869995.1 Rhodospirillales bacterium | reverse complement strand
TCAACCAGATGGCGCGCGAGCTGGTCCGCCAGCGCCGCGACCTGGAACACACCAACCGCCTGGCCGCCTGGGCGGAGATGGCGCGCCAGGTCGCGCACGAGGTCAAGAACCCGCTGACGCCGATCCAGCTGGCCGCCGAGCGGCTGAAGCGCCGCTTCGCCCGAGAGATCGTGTCCGATCCCGAGACGTTCCGCGCCTGTGCCGACACCATCGTGCGCCATGTCGGCGACATCCGCCGCATGGTCGACGAGTTCTCATCCTTCGCGCGCATGCCCCAGCCGGTGATGCGCACGGAGGACCTGGCTCAGATCGTCCGCGAGGCCCTGGTGCTGCCGCGCGCGGCACACCCGCAGATCGCCTACGTCGCCTCCCTGCCGCGCGAGCCGATCAGCGCGCGCGCCGATCGGCGCCTGTTGGGCCAGGCGCTGACGAACCTGCTGCAGAATGCGACCGACGCGATCCTGATGCGCGCAGCGCCTGCCGATGGGAAGGCGTTGCCCGCCGGACCGTCGGTGGCCACGCAAGAGGCGCCGGCTCAGGCGACAGCGGAACCCGCACCGCCCGAGCCCGCGGCACCGCAGCCGGAACGAATCGGGCGGGTCGAGATCGTGCTCGAGCGGCGCGGCGAGGAGGCGGTGCTCAGCGTCGCCGATGATGGCATCGGCCTGCCCGAGGCCGACCGCGAGCGTCTGACCGAGCCCTATGTCACGCACAAGCCGAAGGGCACCGGGCTCGGGCTTGCGATCGTCAAGAAGATCTTCGAGGACCACGGGGCGCAGCTCGCGCTGGCGGACCGGCCGGCGCGGGCGGACTGGCCGGGCGGCGGCGCGCTGGTGACGGTGACGCTGCGCCTGGCCGGCGCGGCCCGGGCCGGGACCGAGCTTGCGACACGGCCGTCGACGTCGCAGGAGGCTGGCGTGGAATCGGAGAATCTGGTGAGCGTGCCCAACCATGGCGGCTGAAATCCTGATCGTTGACGACGAGCCCGACATTCGCGACCTCGTCGAGGGCATTCTGCGCGACGAGGGCTACGAGACCCGCCAGGCGGAGAACTCGGACAGCGCTCTGGCGGCCTTCCGTCAGCGCCGGCCGGCGATGGTCATCCTCGATATTTGGCTGCAGGGATCGACGCTCGACGGCCTCGGCATCCTCGAGGCGCTGCACGCCGAGGAGCCGCAGGTGCCGGTCGTGATGATGTCCGGCCACGGCACGATCGAGACCGCGGTCAGCGCGATCCGCAAGGGTGCCTACGACTTCATCGAGAAACCCTTCCAGTCCGACCGGCTGCTGCTGGTGATCCAGCGGGCGCTCGAGGCGGCACGACTCGAGCGTGAAAATGCGGAGCTGCGGTTCCGCGCCGGGCCCGAGACGCAGCTCAGCGGCCAGAGCCTGGTGGTCAACGCGCTGCGCGGCGCGATCGAGAAGGTCGCCCCCACCGGCTCGCGCGTGCTGATCAGCGGTGCAGCCGGCGCGGGCAAGGAGGTCGCCGCGCGGATGATCCACCGCCTCTCGCGCCGCGCCGAGGGCCCGTTCGTCGTGCTCAACTGCGCAACGCTCGGCCCGGCGCGCTTCGAGGAGGAGCTGTTCGGCGTCGAGGGCGGTTTGGACGCGATGCGCGAGCCGCGCCATGCCGGCGTGCTGGAGCGCGCGCACGGCGGCACGCTGCTGCTCGACGAGGTCTCCGACATGCCGATCGAGACCCAGGGCAAGATCGTGCGCGCGCTGCAGGAGCAGTCTTTCGAGCGTGTCGGCGGGGGCGCGCGGGTGCGCTTCGACGTGCGCGTGCTGGCGACGACGAACCGCGACCTGCGGGCGGAAATCGGCAACGGGCGGTTCCGCGAGGATCTGTTCTACCGCCTCGCGGTGGTGCCGCTGCGGGTGCCGTCGCTGCGCGAGCGGCGCGAGGACGTGCCGGTGCTGGCGCGCGAGCTGCTGGCGCGCTCGGCCGAGATTTCCGGCATGCCGGCGCGCCAGCTCGCGGAGGACGCGCTGACGGCGCTGCAGGCCTACGAATGGCCGGGCAACGTGCGCCAGCTGCGCAATGTCATGGACTGGTTGCTGATCATGGCTCCCGGCACGCCGGCCGAGCCGATCCGTGCGGCGATGCTGCCGCCGGAAGTCGCCGGGGCGGCGCCGATGCTCGCCTCCTTCGACCCGGCCGCCGACCTGATGGCGCTGCCCCTGCGCGAGGCGCGCGACCTGTTCGAGACCCAGTACCTGCAGGCTCAGTTGCTGCGCTTCGCCGGCAATATCAGCCGCACGGCGCTGTTCGTCGGCATGGAACGCAGCGCCCTGCACCGCAAGCTCAAGCAGCTCGGCGTCGGCGGCGACGAGCGGGCGGGCGGCGGCGCACCGCTTTCCGGCGCGCTTCCTTGACAGAAACGGGAGGGCGGCCTACTCCCCGCGCTCCCCACCGCCTCCGTTCCTTCTTTCAGACGTTGGATGTGCCATGCGCGTGCGTAACAGCCTGAAATCAGCCAAGACCCGGGACAAGAACTGTCGCGTCGTGCGTCGCGGCGGCCGCGTCTACGTGATCAACAAGAAGAATCCGCGGATGAAGGCGCGCCAGGGCTAGGCGCTGCTTGCCGGCGACGCCGTTCGCCGCCAAATTCCTCCCTGGGGTGGCCATCACCTCGCGGGAGGAACGATGATCCGACAGCCGCAACCCAAGCAGGACGTCCTCGATCGCCGTGCAGCGATCGTCGGGCGTCTGCGCGCGATCCTGCCGGCCGACGCGGTGATCGCCGAGCCGCTCGAGCTCAAGCCCTACGAAACCGACGGACTCTCCGCCTACCGCCAGCCGCCGCTGGCTGTGGTGCTGCCGCGCTCGACCGATGAGGTCGCCGCTGTCCTGCGCCTGCTCTCGGGCGAGGGCGTGCGCGTCGTGCCGCGTGGCGCCGGCACATCGCTCTCCGGCGGCGCACTGCCGATGGCCGACGCCGTGGTGCTGGGCCTCGCGCGCATGAACCGCATCCTCGAGATCGACGAGACCGACCGTTTCGCCGTGGTCGAGGCGGGGGTCACCAACCTCGCCATCACCGAGGCGGTGAAGGCGAGGGGCTTCTTCTACGCGCCCGATCCTTCCTCGCAGCTGGCCTGCATGATCGGCGGCAACGTGGCGATGAACTCGGGTGGGGCGCACTGCCTGCGCTACGGCGTCACCTCCAACAACGTGCTCGGCCTGCGCGGCGTCACCGTCGAGGGCGAGGTGGTCACGCTCGGGGGAAAATATCCGGACGCCGAGCCGACCGACTGGCTCGGGCTCGTGATCGGCAGCGAGGGGCAGTTGCTGGTGGTCACCGAGGTGATCGTGCGGATCCTGCCGCTGGCGGAAGGGGCGCGGGCGATGCTGGCTGGATTCCGCTCCAACGAGATCGCCGGCGCCTGCGTCGATGCCATCATCGCCTCGGGCATCATTCCCGTCGCCCTCGAGTTCATGGACCGGCCCGCGATCCATGCCTGCGAGGCGTTCGCTCATGCGGGCTATCCGCTTGATGCCGAGGCCATGCTCATCATCGAGGTGGAGGGCAGCGTCGCCGAGCAGGACGCGCTGCTGGCGCGCATCCGCGCGATCGCCGACCGTTTCGAGCCGGTCTCCATGCGGGTGTCGCAGACCGCCGAGGAGAGTGCTGCGATCTGGAAGGGGCGCAAGGGCGCGTTTGGCGCGATCGGGCGGATCTCGCCGGATTATCTGTGCATGGACGGAACGATCCCGACCTCGCGGCTGGCCGAGGTGCTGGGCCGGATCCGCCAGATGAGCGCGCAATACGGCCTCGAGGTCGCCAACATCTTCCACGCCGGCGACGGTAACCTGCACCCGCTCATTATGTTCGATGCCAACGATCCGGCGAGCCAGGGCCGTGCCGAGGCGTTCGGCGCGGATATCCTGCGCCTGTGCGTCGAGGTGGGCGGCTGCCTGACCGGCGAGCACGGGGTGGGGGTCGAGAAACGCGACCTGATGGGCGAGCAGTTCTCGCCCGAGGAGCTGGCGCTGCAGCGACGCATCAAGGGCGCGTTCGACCCGGCCTGGCTGCTCAACCCGGCCAAGGTCTTCCCGCTGGTCGAGGCATGATGGCCCCCGAGCACGAGGCCGATATCGCCGCGGCGATTGCCGAAGCCGCCGCCACGGGCGGGCACTGGCGCCTGGCCGGGGGCGGCACGCAGAGCGGGATCGAGGGCGGGACCGGGGCGCTCTCGCTCGCGGCGCATCGCGGCATCGTGTTCTACGCGCCGAAGGAGCTGGTGATCCGCGCGCGCGCCGGCACGCCGCTCGCCGAGATCGAGGCGGCACTCGCCGCCGAGGGGCAGCACCTGATCGCCGAGCCACCGGACCGGCGGGTGCTGCTGGCCACCAGCGGCGAGCCGACTCTGGGGGGTGCGGTTGCGACCAATCTGTCGGGACCGCGGCGCATCCATGGCGGCGCCATGCGCGACCATGTGCTCGGCATGCGCTTCGTCGCCGGCTCGGGCATGGTGTTCCGCGCCGGCGGGAGGGTGCTCAAGAACGTCACCGGGCTCGACCTGTGCAAGCTGCTGACCGGCAGCCGGGGCCGGCTCGGCGCCATCACCGAGGTCACGCTGAAGGTTCTGCCGGCGCCCGAACGTGTCGGAACCGTTGCGATCTCCGGGCTCGATGCGGCGGCGGCGGTGCGTGCCATGGCGGCTGGCCTGCGCTCGCCGTTTGCGGTCTCCGCCGCGTGCCATATCGCGCCGGGTGCGGACCACCCGCGCGGACTCACCGCGCTGCGCATCGAGGATTTCGCCGCCTCCGTCGCCTATCGCTGCGAACGGCTGCGCGCGTTGCTGGCGGAGCACGGCGCGGCTGATATCGTCGCCGACCATGACAGCCGGGCCTTCTGGCGGCAGGTGCGCGATGGCGCGCCGCTCGCCGGGCTCGGCCCCGCGGTCTGGCGCGT
>JAGWQN010000012.1 GCA_028869995.1 Rhodospirillales bacterium | reverse complement strand
GGCTCGACACGCTGGTGGGCGAGGCCGGGGCACGGCTTTCCGGCGGCGAGGCGCGGCGGGTGTTCGCGGTCGCCGACCGAGCGCCGCCGGTGCGCGAGCCGGCGGCGAGCCCGCCCCGGCCACCGCGGCTCGACCTCGACCTGGCGGGCATCCGGCTGCGCTACCCGGGGGCCGCGGAGGGGCGGGAATGGGCGCTCGACGGGTTCGACCTGCGCGTGCCGGAGGGGAGCCGGATGATCCTGGTCGGGCGCAGCGGCGCGGGGAAGAGCTCGGTCGCCAACCTCCTGCTGCGCTTTGCCGAGTACCAGGAAGGCTCGGCCCGGATCGGCGGCGTGGAGCTGCGCTGCATCCGCGGGGAGGATGCGCGCAGCCTGTTCAGCGTGGTGTCGCAGCGAAGCTTCCTGTTCCACGGCACGCTCCGCGACAACCTGCTGCTGGCGCGGCCGGAGGCGGAGGAGGCGGCGCTGTGGCGGGCGCTGGAGACGGCGCAGCTGGCGGCGTTCGTGCGCGCGTTGCCGGACGGGCTCGACACGCTGGTGGGCGAGGCCGGGGCACGGCTTTCCGGCGGCGAGGCGCGGCGGGTCGCGATCGCGCGGGCGGCGCTGCGCGAGGCGCCGTGGCTGATCCTCGACGAGCCGATGGAAGGGCTCGACGCGACCACCGCGGCGGCGCTGGGCCAGGCGCTGGAGGCGGTGATGAAGGGGCGCGGCGTGCTGTGGCTGACGCACCGGCTGGAGATGATCCGCGACGCCGACCAGGTGGCGGTGCTGGCGGCGGGGCGCGTGGTCGAGGCGGGGCCGGTCGCGCAACTGCGGCGCGAGGGCACGGTGCTGCCGCGGTTGCTGCGCCTGCAGCAGGAGCTCGGGCGGCTCGCGGACTGAGCCGGTTCAGGCGAGCGGGGCGAGGCGTTCGAGGTGGTCGCTTTCCTAAATTTTTGGACCAACTGTTTGTTTTTGCGATACGTTGCGGGCTGTTGATGTCCCTGGGGCGGCTGGCCATGGAGCCGCGCGGCCCGATGCCGTCAGAACCTTACAGACTCTGTCAGCAAGTTTTCAGAAACATTGCAGATCCAAGAAATATCACCCCACCTTCGCGGATCTGTGATTCTTGTCTTGATTTTTGAATGATGGTGTGGTGAAGAATTCGTCACCGAACGATTAGCTCGACCTTAAATAAGCCGATGAGGGAGGATCCGATGATCCATCGCACTCTGCCGCTGGTCGCCGTTCTTGCAGCCTTTTGCAGCGCAGCGTTGCCGCTGGAGGCGAATGCGAACCCGATCGTCACACAGGCCGCGACGGTTTCCGCAACTGCCGACATTTTCCTTGCTGGAGGCGCCAACGCCAGCGCCGGTGTGATTACGGGTGCCATTTTTGGAGCGGGAGCGGCACCCTCCGGCATTTCGCTGAACTCCGGCGCCGGATACCTGACGTTTACCAACGTGAAAGGGTCCATTCCTCAAGGCAACGGCCTTCCGACCTGCACGTATACGCAAGGCTGCATCAGTATAAACTATAGAGGGAACATCAATCAGGGCAACGGCAATAACCCCGACGGTCAGGGATATAACGGCGTTCCTTCGTATGGCCTCGGCGTCGCCGGTGGACCGATTTCGGGTATCGATGGACCGGGCGCGGGCTATCTCGTCGGGCTTTTTGTCGGCGCGGGCGGCCCCGGCAACGGCGCTGCCCCTGCAACGCTTGATTTTACGACCCAGACCGGAACGGGCAACAGCTTTACGTCGCTGAGTCCCAAGCTCGATCAGACGTTTTACATCGGCGATGGGCTAACCGGGGTGGGAACCGGCAGCACGCAAACCTTCAACGTGCCGACAGGTGCGGCGACGCTCTAACTTGGCACCTCCGTCGCCTGCGGCTTCGGCTTCGACAACACGCCGTCTACGCCCAGTTGCTACGCGTTTGTCACGGGCCAGTACACGTTGAATGTCAATCAGTATGCGGCCGTCACCCCGCCGGCGTCTGTCCCGGAACCGGCCTCGGTGATGCTCTTCCTGCCGGGGATTCTCGGCCTTGTCGGTCTGGCTGGCGTGAAGCGACGCCGACCCGCCTGAGCGGGCGCGCCGCCCTTTTTTTTGGACCAAGCCGGGCTCACGTTTTCCGGCCTGTCTGACCCGGGCGGGCTCAGACAGGCCGGAACTTTGTTGGGAGCTTCCGGGACAGCTTGGGCAGCAGGCGGTCGCGCAGCGCCGTGGCCGCTGACGAAGCAGGTTCAGGCGAGCGGGGCGAGGAGCTCGGGGTCGTTCGCGGTCGGCGCGTTGACGCGGCGCGAGACCGGCCAGAGGCGCAGCGTGCCGGCGGGTGCGGGATGCAGCAGGGCGGCCAGCGCCGCCGCCGGGCCGCCGAGCCAGGTGTCCCAGGCCGCCGGCTCGAGGATCACCGGCATGCGGTCGTGGACCGGGCGCATCTCGGCGTTGGCATCGGTGGTGAGGATGACGAAGCTGCGCAGCACCGCGCCGTCCGGGCCGCGCCAGCCCTCCCACAGCCCGGCCATGGCGAGGAGGTCGCCGTCGGCGCGGGCGGCGGCGAAGGGCTGCTTGGCCTTCCCCTCCCGCCGCCATTCATAGAACGCGTCCGCCGGCACGATGGCGCGGCGGGCGGCGAAGGCATCGCGGAAGAAGGCGCTGGCGGCCACCGTCTCGGCGCGGGCGTTGATCGGGCGGCGCGCCCCCTGGAGATCGCGCGTCCAGTGCGGAACGAGGCCCCAGCGCAGGAGGTCGAGGTGGCGCATGCCCGTCCCGGGGTGGCGGCGGATGACCGGAGCCTCCTGGCCGGGCGCGACGTTCCACGACGGCGCCAGCGCGGGCGGCGCGCCGCCGACGCCGAAACGCTCGGCGATCGCCGCGGCGGGGGTCTGGCTTGCGTAACGGCCGCACATGGCTGCGGGCTCGCGGGGTGCCGGGGCTCAGCCGGCGAGAATGGGCAGGTGGTTGCGCAGCGCGACCGTCGCCGCCAGCGGCCAGGGCGCGAAGCCGCGCGCGGGAAGCGTCGGCAGCCAGGCCTCGAGCGCTGCCAGCATCGCCGGGTGTGGATGGCCGATGGCGATCGCATAGCCCTGGCGGCGCGCCACCCGCTCGGTGATGGCCAGCTGGCAGGCGATGGCGGCGGGATGGGGCACGTTGTCGAGGAACACGTCGCGCGCCGCGGTGGGCACGCCGAGGGCCTCGGCACGCAGCACGCCCTCGCTGTGCGCCACGGTGACGCTGTCGAGGAAGAGCATGCCGGCGCCGCGCGCCTGGCGGGCGACGAGGTTCATGAGCGGGATGCTGCGCGTGGCGAGGCTGCCCATGTGGTTGTTGAGGCCGACGCTGTGCGGCACCGCGGCGATCGCCTCCTGCAGGCGGGCGAGGTTGACCGCCCGCGGCAGGTCGACGCGCAGCGGGTCCGGGCCGAGGGCGTAGGGATCGTCGATGCGCGCCTGCATCGGCATGTGCAGCAGCGTCTCGTGGCCGCGGTCGCGCCCGGCGGCGGCCTGGCGGGCGAGGTCCGGCGCGAACGGGAACCAGGCGAGCGTGAGCGGCGGGGGCAGGCGCAGGGCGCGGGCGGTGTTGGCGCGCATGACGCCGAGATCGTCGATGACGATGGCGATGCGGGGCCGGGTCTCGCCGGGGTCCACCGCCACGGCGTGGCGGCGCCAGGCGGGAAGCGCGGGGGGCGGCCTCCCCATCTCCGGCATGCCCGTCTCAGGCCTCCCCATCTCCGGCAGCGGCGCGCCGGCCGCGGCGCGGGCGGTGGCGGGAAGGCTCGCGGCGAGGCCGGCGAGGAGGGCGCGGCGGCCAAGCGATGGCGCAGCTTTCATCGAGGGAATCTCACGGATCGGAGTCGCGCGGTTGTTCGGGCTCCAGGCTAATGCCGGGCCGGCGCGATGGGAACGACGAACCGGGCGCGGCGGGGAAAATATCGGGCGGGCGCGGTCGCAGCCCTCGCGCCCGTCGCTCTCGCATCAGTGGGCCTCGCGTCAGTAGCTCTTGGGCAGGCCGAGCACGCGCTCGGCGATGTGGCAGAGCACGAGCTGGGGGCTGACCGGGGTGAGGCGCGGGATCATGATTTCGCGGAAGTAACGTTCGACGTGGTATTCGCGGGCGTAGCCGTAGCCGCCATGGGTCATCACCGCCGCCTCGCAGGCGCGGAAACCGGCCTCGGCGGCGAGATACTTGGCGGCGTTGGCGTGGGCGCCGGCCTCGCCCGCGCCGTCGCGCCCGTGCCGGTCGTAGGCGTCGGCGGCGCGCAGGGTCATCAGCCAGGCGGCCTCGAGCTCCATCCAGCTGCGCGCGAGCGGGTGCTGGATCGCCTGGTTCTGGCCGATCGGGCGGCCGAAGACGACGCGCTCGCGGGCATAGCTTGTGGCCTTGCGCAGCGCCGCGCGGCCGAGGCCCACCGCTTCGGCCGCGACCAGGATCCGCTCGGGGTTGAGGCCGTGCAGCAGCAGGCGGAACCCCTCCCCTTCCTCGCCGATGCGGTCCTCGAGCGGGATCTCCAGACCGTCGATGAAGAGCTGGTTGGAGTCCACCGCCTTGCGGCCCATCTTCTCGATCACCCGCGCCTCGACGCGGCTGCGGTCGAGCGCGGTGTAGAACAGGGACAGGCCCTCGGTGCGCTTGCGACATTGTTCCGCAGGCGTGGTGCGGGCGAGCAGCAGGATGCGGTCGGCGACCTGCGCCGTCGAGGTCCAGACCTTCTGACCATGGACGACGTAGCGGTCGCCACGGCGCTCGGCGCGGGTGCGGATCGCGGTCGTCTCGAGCCCGGCGTCGGGCTCGGTCACGCCGAAGCATGCGCGCTCTCGCCCGGCGATGAGGGGGGGCAGCATGCGCGCCTGCTGCTGGGGCGTGCCGAAGACGACGACAGGGTTGAGGCCGAAGATGTTCATGTGCACGGCGGAGGCGCCGGACATGCCGGCACCGGAGGCGGCGATCTCGTGCATCATGATCGCCGCCTCGGTGATGCCGAGCCCGGCCCCGCCATGCGCCTCGGGCATGGCGATGCCGAGCCAGCCGTCCCGCGCGAGAGCCTGGTGGAGCTCGTGCGGGAAGCGGCCGTCGCCGTCGCGGGCGAGCCAGTAGGCGTCGTCGAAGGGCGCCGCGATGCGCGCGATGGCGTCGGCCACCGCGCGCTGCGTCTCGCTGAACGAGAAGTCCATCCGGCGACGGTCGTGCCGTTCAGACCCGCCGGACGTTCCAGAAGACCGAGTAGCCGGACTTCACGAGATCGACGATGTTGCTGCGGTGCGCCGTGGGCGTGACCCACTGGCCCACCGGGATGAACGGCACTTCCTTGAAGGCGTCGGCCTGGATCTGGTCGCAGATCTTCTGCTGGGCCGCGAGGTCGGGCGCGTCGAACCACTGGCTGCGCAGCGCCTCGATATCGGGGTTGACCGGCCAGCCGAACCAGCCGCCCTTGCCGTTGCCGCGCAGCGGGTAGGACGAGCCGGGATTGGCGACCGAGAGCCCGCCCCAGGTGGTGCAGAAGCTGTTCCAGCCGCCCTGGGCGGAAGGCTTGTGCTCGGCCCGGCGCGTCACCAGCGTGCCCCAGTCCATGCTCTGGTACTGCACGTTCAGGCCGACCTTCTTGAACAGGTCCAGCGTGACCTGGGCCATGATCTGCAGCTGCGGCTGGTCGGAGGGCGACATGAGGACGACGGGCTCGCCCTTGTAGCCGGCCTCCTGGATCATCTTCTTCGCGAGCTCGAGGTTGCGCGGGCCGGTGAGCGCCGCCATCCCCGTCTGGTTGGCGTAGGGCGAGCCGAGGGTGAAGTAGCCCGCGGGGTATTTGCCGAATGCCTTGGCCTGGCCGCCGAGCACCGCCTCGACGTATTCCTTCTGGTCCACCGCGTGCAGCAGGGCGCGCAGGATCCGGTGGTCATTGAAGGGCGGCTGCTCGTGGTTGAAGGCGATGATGCCGAGCGCGCCCAGCGGGTCGATGGCCTCGACCTTGATGTCCTTGGCTTTTTCGAGCGAGGGCAGCATGTCGAAGATCGGGTTTTCGTACCAGTCCACCTCGCCGCTCTGCAGCGCCGCGGCGGCGGTCGCGGGATCGGGCAGGATCTTCCACTCGACACGGTCGAAATGGGCGACCTTGCCGCCCGAGAAGTAGCTCGCCGCACCGGAGCGCGGGACGTACTTGTCGAACTTCGTGTAGATCACCTGCGAGCCGGAGACGAACTCCTTCGGCTGGAAGACGAAGGGGCCGCTGCCGGTGGCGTCAGTGATCTGCTTGAAAGCGTCGGTCTTGGCGACGCGCTCGGGCATGATGAAGGCGTTGCCGTAGCCGAGCGCGTAGGGCAGCAGGGCGAAGGGCTTCTTGAGATGGATCGAGAAGGTCTTGTCGTCGACGACCTTCATCTCGTTGGTGATGCCCATCAGGTACTGGCCGAAGCCGTCGCGCTTGCCCCAGCGCTCGATCGAGGCGATGCAGTCGGCGGACCGCACGGGCTCGCCATCGTGGAAGAACAGGCCGTCGCGCAGCTTGAGCGTCCAGGTGCGCCGGTCGGCGGAAACCTGGTCGCTGCCGACCATCTGCTTGTGCGGCAGCAGCTTCTCGTCGATGCCGTAGAGCGTGTCGTAGACCATGGAACCGTGCATCCAGGCGACGGTGGCCGTGGTCCAGATCGGATCGATCGAGGACAGGTTCGCCTGCGGCACGTATTTGAGCACGGAAGGCTGGGCCGCGAGCGCCGGGCGCGCGAGCCCCGATGCGGCCGCAACCGCGGCACTTCCCTGCAGGAAACTACGTCGTTTCACGTGAAACACCTCCATTTAGTAGCGCTATGCGCATAAACCCCAAGAGATAGCCCGAAAAACACGCACCCCACCGGCTCATGCCGTCAGCCGGCATGCGCCAGCGCTGGGTTGCGACGCCCAGCATGCCGCGACGGATGGCTGGAAGCCAGCGGATTTCGGGCGGTGGCGTGGCGGCCGGCAGCGGGGCTGGCGCCGGGCGCCGGGGCGGGCCATGCTCGCGAAGGCGAGGAGGGATCCGCGTGGTCAATGCGTTTCCGCTGATCGAGGTCGCGGGCGGGCCGGAACAGCGCGGCCTCGCCTATGGCCGGGCCGCGCGCGAGCGCATCCTGGCCGGGATCGGCCATTACGGCGCGCAGCTGCGCGCGGCGGGGCTGGAGGGGCGGCGGCTGTCGGAGCTGGTGCACGGCTTCCTGCCCACCATCAAGGCGTTCGACGAGAGCATGATCGCCGAGATGCGGGGCATCGCGCGGGGGGCGGAGGTGCGCTTCGAGGATATCGTGCTGCTCAACGCGCGCACCGAGATCCTGCAGCTCGCGCAGCGGCGCGCGCTCGCGGCCAGCACGGCGGCGGAGGAAGGCTGCACCGCGGTGCTGGCGATGCCGCAGACGACGACGGAGGGGCTGCTGCAGGCGCAGAACTGGGACTGGAAGACGGCCTGCGCGGAGACCGCGGTGGTGCTGCACATCCGTCGCGACGACGGGCCGGACATCCTCACCTTCACCGAGGCGGGCGGGCTCGCGCGCTCCGGGCTCAACGCGGCGGGCATCGGGCTGACCGCCAATTACCTCCAGTGCGACAGGGATTATCGCGAGCTCGGGGTGCCGCTGGCGCTGATCCGGCGCAAGGTGCTGGCGCAGCAGCACCTGGCGCTCGCGTGGCTCGCGGTGCAGGCGACGAAGAAATCCGCCGCCAACAACATGTGCGTGAGCCACGCGAAGGGGCTGGCGATGAACTTCGAGTGCGCGCCGGACGAGACCTTCATGCTCGAGCCCGAGCAGGGGCTGCTC
>JAGWQN010000100.1 GCA_028869995.1 Rhodospirillales bacterium | reverse complement strand
CTTACGCTTGTGCGCAACCTCGGCCAGATTGAGAAGCAGAAGCTTCTCGATTTCTCTTGGCGTGAGCAGCATGGATCACCTCTGCGGTTTGAAAGTTCGAGCGCTTGTATAGCGCTCTATGCGCCCTATATCTGAGCGCCGTGGAGCCTATGAGTCAGTATAGAGAGTGTCAATTCACTCTAGAGACAAATTTATGCCTTTCACGACAGCAATGTGATATTCCACACAACGCATTTGAATTACATAACGACATGGCTGTGATGGATATCAACTATCCAGTTGCATCACCCAGCCAGGAAAATATCGACAAATACTTTGAAAAACAGCCGCCCCTGGATGAACGACCCACACCCCCCGGCGAACGACGTGCGAGACCGGGCGAAGCAGATTCACCCCGCGGAATTCCTTGGAAAACTGCCATTTCGCCGCGGCCGCCCGAAGAGCGTCAGTCACCCGAACCTGACCTGGCCAAGGCCACGGCACGGCGGACTGCTGCCCTCGTATGTCGTCAGAGGAACCTGATCGGCGCGCCGCCCTGAGGTGTGGGCGTCTAGGGGTTGTGTGTATGACGGCCAGCGGAAAGCCCCGAAAGGGACCTGTCAATCCACGACGTTTGAATATAGAAGAGGCTTTATAAGTGCCTTCGGGTCCACCTTGCGGCGACCCATGTCATCAAACGTCTCTCTGAAAGAAAAAAAGGCTCTTCTATCGAAGAAGAACTTGCTTGAGCCCGCTCAACAGCCACCCGATCTTGCGGACTCTGCAGGTGGAGACAACACGGCTGGTGCGTAACGCCCGAGCCCCCACGTCCCGCTCCTCTCCCGGTAGCAACGAGGATCGTGCCTCAGGATAGGTCTCACGGACGCCGGGGCGGACTGCCCGATCAGTCCGTTGCTGCCCGCCCTAAGGTCGAGCGGCTGGTTCGCCGTGGGTGTGAGAACCGTGATCGCGAACCGGACGCAACGGAACCAGGTTGGCCTGGCCGTGCCGGACACCGCGCTCGGCAATCACGTCGTCGGCAAACCGCCGCACCTCCGCGGCCGCCCCCTCGAGGATCATCACCTCCATGCATTCGTGACTGTCGAGGTGAACGTGCATGGTGGCTCGGGACATGTGATGCAAGCGATGCTGCGCATCGACCAGCCGACTCGCGAGCCGACGCTCGTCGTGGTTGTAGACATAGCTCAGGCAGGCGACCACCTGTCCAGCGGACTCGGCTTCTTCAAGCCGCTGCGCGCTCAGTTCCTCCCGAATGAGGTCCCGGACTGCTTCGGAACGGTTCTCGTAGCCCTTCTGCGTGATGAACGCGTCAAAGGCGGCCATCAACTCGGGATCGATGGAAATGGTAAAGCGCTCGATCATGACTGCTCCCCGGACCGAAGCGATACGCCCGGCCGATCACGCCGACGATGTGCATCGGCGATCTGGCCCGGCGACGCCGGCCGCATTGAACCTTTCGGGAACAACGTCCCGCGACGCCGTCACAACGCGGTATGACGGAAAACCGAGATTGTCATACAGACTACCGTCCCGCAAGGGATCGGCATCCGGTCCGCTGATGGCGTCGCCCCAGCCTCGCTCGCGGTGCAAGGCCGCCTCCATGCTGGCCGTGGTTCAGAATATTGCCTATTTCGTTCTGAATACCTTGGCGATCTTGTCCAAGCCTCGATTGGCAGAAAACGCCATCAGCCCCACGATCAAGAATATTCCGGCGCACACAGCAACGACCGCGAGGAGGTTGTTCCACTGCGCTCGCTGCATTCGGGCGGCACGGGCCTCCAGCAGGTGATGCAGCTGTGCGGTAGCGATGTCCCAATACCGTGACTCGGCCTGGATAAGAGCCTGGTTCAGGGCCGCCACACGCGCACCTCCCGCCGGGTTCGCGCTGCCCGTGGCATCCTGGCCGACCGCCTGAATCAGCGTCGCTGCGATCGCATCGATCCTGTTTCGGGCGGTAGAGAGAGTGGGATGTGGATCCCCCGACGCCCGTACGACCGCAGTGACACTACGGTCGAACGCAAGCAGGCTGGCCTGAAATGTCGCCACCACCGCATTCGAGCCGCGGCGCACGATCGGGGGGGTGTCGACATCGGAGTCGGATTCCGGAATGGCGTCCCCCCCCTCGAGCCCCAGGCTATGGATCGCCAGCGCCGGCAATCGGACGGTCGCGGAATCCATGACATAGAAGCTCTCGAGGTCGGTATCCAACGTCAGGTTCGAGCCATCGTCGATCGTGTTGAGCAGAGCGATCGCCGCATCGAGGATCCGTCCCGCGGCTTGATGGGCGTTGCCGGCCTGGCTCATCGCTCTGCCGAGCGCGACCCGTGCTCCGAGTGTGCCCATCTCCCGGTCGTTCGCCTCGCCCGCCTTGCGGATCTTGTCCCAGCGATTGGCGACAACCCCGAGCCGCTCACCCTGCGTTGACAGCACGTCCGTTATCACCGGCCAAACCGTCTGCGCATAATCGAGGCCAGCGATCTCCTTGTTCACGAAATCGATATTCTTGTGGGATTCGCGAATGAACAGCGCCAGAAGCAGGGCAATCGGCACCAAAAACAGCGCCGACACGAAAATCAGCGCCAGCGACCCCTTTCGATCGGCAACATTCTCGGGATGGCCGCTCATTGAACGCCGATCACCGCCGGGCGCCGCGGCAGACATGGTATCGGCGATTATCCGCACATGCCGCTGAGGATGCCGAGCGCATAGGAACATCCATTTCGCATAAGCCGTCATAACGGGAAAGCGGCACCCGCAGACGAAACCGGAAGGCAATCATGGCAGCCGGCCGGCGAACGAGCGAAAACGTCCGCACGTTTTGGCGCCGGGCGCCGCGATCACCCTCCGGGCCGGGCGGAGCCATTGGCATGTCGGCAACGGGCAGGAGGATCAGCGCAAACGACCTTCTTCAGGAGACATCGGGGCTGGCTGGGGCGGGAGGATTCGAACCTCCGCATGGCGGAATCAAAATCCGCTGCCTTACCGCTTGGCGACGCCCCAACGGCGACCCGATCCGTCAGCCTCCGATTAGGTCAGGCCGGGGTATCGCCGCAAGGCCCGCCCCAGCTCCACCACCCCGAACGCGCGAGCGCCGTCGCGGCCGCGCTCGCCTGCGCGGCGAGCGCATAGACGCCGAAGCACGTCGCACCTGAACCACTCATGCGGGCGAGCAGGCACCCGGCTGTCCCCCTGATCGCCGCGAGCACGTCGGTGATCACCGGGCAGAGCCCGACCGCCGGCGCTTCGAGGTCATTCGCGAGGCCAGCAAGGTCGCGAGCCATCGCGGCAGCATCGGCCCAGCTGCCGGGCAGGATGGCCGGTGATGAGAAGGCGCCGGCACGGCTCGCGAACACCGCCGGCGTTGCAACCGCCACGCCGGGATTGACGAGGACCATGCCGAAGCGCGGCAGGCGCGGCGCAGCCAGCAGGACCTCCCCGATCCCCTGCATGCGCGCCGGCAACGAGGCGAGGCACACAGCGACGTCGGCGCCCAGGGCCATGGCGGTGCCCGCCGGCACGTCGCATTGCCACAGTCGCGACAGCAGCCGAAGCGCTGCGGCAGCGTCCGCCGAGCCGCCGCCGATCCCCGAGGCAACGGGCAGGTTCTTGATCAACCGCAACGCAGCGCCACGCGTGGGATCCAGAGCCCTGGCCGCACGAAGCACCAGGTTGTCGCTGCCAGCGAGCGGCGCGGCAAACCGTCCTTCGACCACCAGCGACAGCTCCGGCGCGGACTCCGCCGCCAGCACGTCCCCGATCTCAGGAAAGACCGCGAGGCTGTCGAGCAGGTGATAGCCATCGGCACGCCTTCCCGTCACGTGCAGATAGAGATTGACCTTGGCGAAAGCCGCCTCGCTCAGCATCACGGCCAAGCGCCTTCCCGCGCGTTCAGCGCACAGCCTTCCCCGCAGCCGCTCCCGTCGATCGCAGCACCTGCTCGTCCTTGGTGAGCTTGGCGCGCAGTTTCGCTGCTTCCGCCGGGTCCGGCTTGAGGTCCAAGGCCCGCTGCCACTGGAAGGCCGCCTCCAGCCGCCGTCCGGCTGCGAGGTAGGCGTCACCGAGATGACCGTTGATCGTGGGATCCTCGGGATCGAGCTCGGCTGCACGCTCAAGATAGCGCACGGCTCCTGTCACATCGCCCTGCTTCAACGTGACCCAGCCGAGACTGTCCACGATCGCCCCGTCATTGGGTTGGGCAGCGAGCGCCTGCTCGATCATCCGGCGGGCCTGCGGCAGATCCCGCCCCTGATCGGCCAGCGAATAGCCGAGATAGTTGAGCACCGCCGGCTGGTTCGGCGACAGCTTCAGCGCGTGACGAAAATCCGCCTCCGCAAGCGGCCACTGATGCGAGCGGTCATAGGCGATGCCACGGTCGAAGAAGAGGATCCAGCTTCCCGGCCCCGGATCGCGGTTGCGTGCAACAGCGATGTCGTAGGCCTTCACCGCTTCGGGGAAGCGCTTTTCGGCGCGCAGGATATCGCCCGCGACCATCGCCGGCTCCACCTGATGCGGAAACGCATGCACGAGCCGGTCGACGATGGCGAGGGCGCCCTGGTTGTTATTCATCGCCACCATGTAAAGCGCGCGGCGCAGTTGCACCGCGTCATAGAGCGGATCGGATGTACCGACCGGATCGAGCACGGCCAGCGCCTGCATCGGCTGCTGGTTGGAGCCGTAGATGCCCGACATCGCCAGCCGGGCGGTGGTGTCATCCGGCTGAACCTCGAGTGCCAGACGCAACAGGACGAGTGCCGAGCTGCCGTGGTTCTGCTGGCGCACCGCCAGGGCCGACAGGCGGTAGGCGGCGGCCATCCCATCCGTCGCGCGCCGGATCACGCGCTGTGCAACGGCTTGGATGAGGCGCGGCTGCGCGAGGCCCATCTCGCCCTGGGAACCCAGCCCGGCAAGCACGCCGAGCGCCTCTTGCTGGCGGCCGCGACGCGCGTCCCAACTCGCGAAGAGGCGGGCGAACTCGAGGCCTCCGGAGCCGAACGAAGCCGCGGCGGAAGCATAGTAACGGCCGGCCTGGTCGGTCCGCCCAGCAAGATCGTCGATCATCGCCGCATGCAACGTAGCCAGGCCCTGGGTCTGACGTTGCTGCATCAGTGGCAGCAACGTCGCCAGCGCCGCGTCGGTCTGGCCGGCGCCCTGCTGGCACCAGGCCAGGAGGAGCGGCGCAAGGATCTTTGTCACCCCCTGCCGCGGCATTGTCTCGAGACGCTTGATTGCCGCCTCCCAGTGGCCCTGCCGGGCAGCCTCGTTGACGAGCACCAGATCCGCCGCCCGGTTGTTCGCCAGCCCCTCGGCCAGGGTGGCGACATCCCGCCTGCCCGCGAGAAGCGCGGCGAGGAAGGCCTGCTCGTGCAAGGCGAGGTTGGTGGGGTCGGCCTGGTACGCGCGCAGGAAATCCGCCGCCGAAAGCGCCAGCACACCCTGGCTCGCGGCGAACCTGGCCTGCAGGTAAGCCGAGGCGGCTGCTCGGGCATCGGCTTGCGGAGACTGGCCAACACCCGAGGCGGCACAGGCGGACAACAATGAAAGGACCAGCAGCGCGGCGCGGCGCGGGGAACACCAACGGATCATACCGGTCGTCTAGCATCCCCCGCGATGCCACGTCATCGGTGGCCGAATTACGTCCCCGTCATGGTCCGCGCCCGTGCTGCACCGACCACCACGTGATCCGCGAACCTCTTACCGCCGGGCAGGCGGATCGCGGAAGCTTCCCGGCATGCCGGGCTAGGCCCGCTCCGCCGTCGGTGGCGAGCCGTCAACCTCTGCCCTGTCTGAGCCGGACTGGCCCAGACAGGGCAGCGATCGACAAGGCTGCATCGGGTCACAGCCCCGGCGATGAACCAGACCCGATGATCCCGCCCGATTCGGTGCGGCTCTAATCCGCCGCTGCGGCGTATTCCTCGAGTGGCGCACAGGTACACACGAGATGGCGGTCGCCATAGACATTGTCGACCCGTGCGACCGGCGGCCAGTATTTCGCCGCCGCAACAAAGGGCAGAGGGAATGCGGCCTGCTCGCGCGAATAAGCATGCTTCCACTCCCCCGCGATCACGGCGGCGGTGTGGGGAGCGTATTTGAGTGGGTTATCCTCCTTGTCCAAGCGCCCCTGCGCCACGGCGTCGATCTCGCCGCGGATCGCGATCATGGCATCGCAGAAACGATCCAGCTCCGCGAGGTTCTCGCTCTCGGTGGGTTCGATCATCAGCGTGCCCGCCACCGGCCAGGACATGGTCGGCGCATGGAATCCGAAATCCTGCAGGCGCTTGGCGATGTCCTCGACCTGAATGCCGGCATCGGCAAAGCCGCGGCAATCGACGATGCACTCGTGCGCGACCATCCCGCTGCCGCCGGTGTAGAGGATCGGGTAGTACGATGCGAGACGGCGCGCGATATGGTTCGCATTCAGAATGGCCACCTGGCTCGCTCGCGTCAGCCCGTCCGGCCCCATCAGGCGGATATAGGCATAAGAAATCGGCAGGATCATTGCACTACCGAAAGGCGCCGCCGAGACGGGCCCATAGCCGGTCGCCGGGCCGGCATCCGGGCGCGCCGGATGGTTGGGCAGATGCGGCACCAGATGCTCGGCAACCGCAATCGGCCCGACTCCCGGGCCGCCGCCACCGTGTGGAATGCAAAACGTCTTGTGCAGGTTGAGATGGCACACGTCGGCGCCGATCCGCCCAGGGCTGGTGAGCCCCAGCTGTGCGTTGAGGTTGGCGCCGTCCATATAAACTTGCCCCCCCCGCTCATGGACGGCGCGGCAGATCGCCATCACCTCTTCCTCGAACACGCCATGGGTGCTGGGGTAGGTCAGCATCAGGGCGGCAAGCCTGTCGCGGTGCTGCTCGGCTTTGGCCATCAGATCGGCGAGATCCACGTTGCCGTTGCGATCGCAGGCGACGACGACAACCTTGAGACCGGCCATCGCTGCACTGGCAGGATTGGTACCGTGCGCCGAGGCGGGAATGAGGCAGATGTCGCGCGCGCCCTCGCCTCGCGCCTCCTGCCACGCCCGTATGGCGAGCAGTCCGGCATACTCGCCCTGGCTGCCCGCATTGGGTTGCAGGGAGACGGCGGCCAGGCCGGTCGCAGCGGCAAGCCACGCGGAAAGCCGCTCGATCAGTGTCACGTAGCCGCGGGTCTGCTCCACGGGCGCGAAAGGATGGATATCGGTGAAGCCGGGCCAGGTGATCGGTATCATCTCAGTCGTGGCGTTCAGCTTCATCGTGCAGGAGCCGAGCGGAATCATGCTGCGGTCCAGAGCGACGTCGCGATCGGCAAGGCGGCGCAGGTAGCGCAGCATGGCCGTTTCCGACCGATGCGCGTGGAAGACGCTTTGTTGCAGGAAAGCATCGGTACGGCCGAGCGCACCCGGCAGACCGCCGAAAGGCTCGCCGAGCTTGCTGCCGAGCACGTCGCCGAGGGCATCGAGCTCCGATGGCGTCACCGTCTCGTCGAGCGCGATCGCAACGCCGGTCGCATCGAGCCGGCGCAGGTTGAATCCGGCAGCGAGCGCAGCATCCATGATCGCATCGGCTCGTGGGCTGCCGCCAGCCGCCTCGGTTTCAATCGCTATCGTGTCGAAGAAATGCTCGTGACGCAGCGCCAATCCGGCCCGGCGCGCGGCACCGGCGAGCAGCGCCGCGCCGAGATGCACGCGCCGCGCGATGCGTGCGAGTCCCTCCGGCCCATGCCAGACCGCATAGAAGCCGGCGATGTTCGCCAGCAGCACCTGAGACGTGCAAATGTTCGACGTCGCCTTCTCGCGGCGGATATGCTGCTCGCGTGTCTGCAGCGCGAGGCGCATGGCTGGCTGGCCCTGCGCGTCGAGGCTGACACCCACGAGCCGCCCCGGCATGCTGCGCTTGAACGCGTCGCGGGTGGCAAAGAAGGCCGCATGCGGACCGCCGAAGCCCATGGGCACGCCAAAGCGCTGGGCCGAGCCGACGACCACGTCGGCGCCCATCGCGCCGGGGGAGCGCAGAGCCACCAGGGCCAGCGGATCAGCACAGACGATAGCCAGCGCGCCCGCGGCATGTGCCGCCTCGATCTCCGCCGTCAGGTCGCGCACGGCCCCATCCGTTCCTGGATAGGACAGAACCACCGCAAAACAGCCGGCCGGCGGCGCCGCGTGCGGCGCAACATCGGCAAGGCGAATCCCGAGATGCCCCGCGCGGGTCGCAAGAACGGCACGGGTCTGCGGATGGATGTCGGTACCGACGGCCAGCACGTCGCCCTTGGATCGCGCGACGGCATGCGCCATGTGCATCGCTTCGGCGGCCGCCGTGCCTTCGTCCAGCAGCGACGCGTTGGCAACCTCCATGCCGGTGAGCTCGCAGACCATCGTCTGGAAGTTGAGCAGCGCCTCCAGCCGGCCCTGGGCAATCTCCGCCTGATAAGGCGTGTACGCCGTGTACCAGGCTGGGTTCTCGAGCACATTGCGCAGGATCACCGGCGGTGTGACGGTGCCGTGATAGCCTTGCCCGATCAGCGAGCGCACCCGCTGGTTTTGCGCGGCGAGTTCCGCCAGTTCCGCCAGCACCGCGCTCTCGCTCACCGCCGGCGGGATCGCCATCGGCGCCTGGCTGCGGATGCCCGCGGGGACGGTGTGGGCGACCATCTCTTCAAGGCTCGCGACACCCAGCCCCTGCAGCATCGCCGAAACCTCGGCTTCCGAGGGACCGATGTGGCGAAGCGCGAAGTGGCCATCGGCGCCGAGGGCCGCGAATTCCGCGCGTGCATCCATCATGCGCTCTCCGCAACGAAGGCGTCATAAGCCGCGCGGTCCATCAGCGAAGCGAAGGCAGCGGGATCGGCGGGCACCATGCGGAAGAACCACCCGGCTCCTTCCGCATCCTGGTTGGCGAGCGCCGGGTTCTCGGCAAGGGCCGCGTTGTTCTCCGTCACCTTGCCGGCAAGCGGCGCATAGACGTCGGAGGCTGCCTTGACGCTCTCGACCACGGCGCAGGCCTCGGCCGCGGCGACCTCTCGGCCAGCAGCGGGCAGCTCCACGAAGACAAGGTCACCGAGCGCCTCCTGCGCATGCACGGTGATGCCAACCGTGGCAATGCCGCCATCCAGGTGAACCCATTCATGGTCGCGGGTGAAGCGGGTCTCGGACATTGTTGTGGTCCTCTAACGAATATAACGATGGGGGACGAAAGGCATGGCGGCGACGCGCGCGGGCAGCAGCTGGCCGCGAACAGCGAGCGCGAGACTGGTTCCGATCTCGGCATGTCCGGACTCGACGTAGCCCATCGCGACCGGGGCGCCGAGGGTCGGCGCGAAGCCGCCGGAGGTGACCGTGCCGACCTTCGTGCCGTTGGCGAGGATCTCGGTCCCCGCGCGCGCCGGCGCGCGTCCTTCGGGCAGGATGCCGATGCGCTGGCGCGCGGGCCCGCTGGCCAGGATGTCGCGCAGCGCCGCCCCCCCGAGGAAGTCCCATCCCGCCCGACGGCGCTTGGCGATGGTCCAGACGAGCCCCGCCTCGATCGCGTTCGTCGTCTCGTCGATGTCGTTCCCCCACAGGCACAGCCCGGCCTCGAGCCGCAGCGAATCGCGTGCGCCGAGCCCCGCGGGACCGACCTCCGGTTCGGCCAGCAGGGCGCGCGCCAGGCCCTCGGCCGCGTCCGCCTCGACCGAGATCTCGAAGCCATCCTCGCCGGTATAGCCGCTGCGGCTCACCAGGCAGGCATGGCCGGCAACGCGGGTCTCGGCGACGCCCATGAAAGCGAGCGCCGCGGCCTCGGGCGCAAGGCGCGCCATCACCGCTGCCGCTTTCGGCCCCTGCAGCGCCAGCAAGGCCCGGTCCGGCATCGGGGCCAGCGTCACCCCGGCGGGCAGATGCGCGGCCATGTGCGCGAAATCCACCGCCTTGCGACTGGCGTTGACCACCAGGAACAACGCCTCCGGCAGGCAGGCGACCATCAGGTCGTCGATGATCGTCCCCGATGCGGTGGTCAGCAACGTATAGCGCTGGCGAAACGGCTTCAGGCCCAGGATGTCGCCGGGCACCAGCGCTTCAAGGGCCGCTGCCGCGCCGGCGCCGACAAGCTTTGCCTGGCCCATGTGCGAGACGTCGAACAGCGCGGCGCTCTGTCGCGTCTGGTTATGCTCGGCGATGATGCCGGCCGGATATTGCACCGGCATGGCATAGCCCGCGAAGGGCACCATGCGAGCGCCCAGGCTGCGGTGGAGCGCTTCGAGCGGGGTGGAGAGAAGGTTTTCGGACACGAAGCCTCCCGACATAGGTCGCCTGCCGGCGGATTCCGGCAGGAACGACCCCCCTCTGTCGGATGACCTGAGAGATTCGGGCGCCGCTGCGTCGCGCCCTTACTCCGTCGGTGCGCCGCAGCTCGCTTGCCGCGGCGGCTTTCCAGAGATTCGCTTCCCTGATGCGGTCCTTTTGCCTGAGCGTTTCCGGGGGCCGGTTGCGCCTTCGGCGGCGGCGAGGCCGCTCTCTCCCGCATGGGATGGTCCGAACAGCGCCATGTATGGCCGATGCGCCGGCACCGTTCAATGGGTGTCTTGCCCCCAGCCCTCGCGCCGGCCAGTTGCCGGCGCTACTGGCTCGCCCAGACGATGCGGTGCATCCAGGCGATCTGGTCGAGATCGAAGCTGTAGTCCGGATAGTCGGGGTTGAGGCTCTTGAGCTCCAGCCGGCGCGCCGATTGGCGGGCAAGTTGCTTGGCCATCACCTCGCCCTCGCGCGTCCGCACGACGACACGGTCGCCGCGGCGCACCGGGGCGGCCGGCGAAACGATGACGCGGTCGCCGTCGCGGAACACCGGCTCCATCGAATCCCCCGCGATCTCCAGCGCATAGGCATGCGGGTCCAGGATCTCGGGTGTCTCCACTTCGTCCCAGGCGCCACCAACGGGGTAGCCGCCATCGTCGAAATATCCCTCGCCGCCGGCCTGAGCAAAGCCGATCAGCGGGATGCGACGAGGGCCCGTCCGCGCGGCGGGCAGCGCGCGCGCGCCGGAAACGAGGGAGGCAAAGGCGTCGAGCCTGGTGCTGGTCGCCTCCAGCACCTTGGCGATGCTCTCCGATGACGGCCAGCGCGGTCGTCCGTCCGGCATGACGCGCTTGGACACGTTGAACGTGGTCGGATCGAGGCCCGCGCGCTTCGCGAGGCCCGATGGCGAGAGGCCATTTTCCGCGGCGAGCGTGTCGATCGCGCGCCAAAGATCGGCATGCTTCATGACGAGCTCCTTGCTTTTCAGACTGACGCCCAAGGCATCATGCTAGGAATTTTCGCCAATTGGAATAAGAAAATATAGGCTCTATATGAAAATTGTCTCCTAACGTCCTGTTTTCGGCCGCCCGGCCGTGCCGATCACCATCCAGGCCCGCCTGCATCGAGGCGTATAGGAATAATTGCCTATATCCGCGAGCCGGGCCGGGCTCTCATCCGAGGAAGACGCGAGCCATCAGCACAACGATGCCGCTGATCGCCAACGTCGCATGCGCGGCGACGAGGATCGCCGTCCGCCCGCGGCGGCGATGGGCAAGGCCAAGGATCGCCAGGCCGAACAACAGGGCGGCGCCGAACAACCAGGCCGCGATTCGTCCGAAGCCGGCTGCGCCGGTGCCGGCGGGCGCTCCCTCCTGCAAGGCCACCAGCAGGACAAGGAAACCGGTGGCACCCAGCGCGCCATGCGCCAACCCCGCGCCACGACTCGGGAGTCGCGCGGTCCGCCCGCGCCTGTCCGGCGGAGCCGCTCCTCCAGGGCCCAGCAACCCGAGAGCGAGACCTCCGCCGACGATCGCGGCACAAGCCAGAACGATGAAAGCGATCCGCAGCATCGCCGCCTCCACAGCCAGCGCTCCCATGCGCGCACCCCCCATAACGCGGTTGCGCCGCTCCGCCCAGGTTTGTTCCGCGGCCCGAAGCCGGAAGGCTGCCCTGACGAGCGATGCGTATGAATTAGGACAAATATCCGATAAATCGACAGAGAAGGATTTTTCTCCTGATTATCCCTTTGACAAACTAGGATGGGGGGTTGCGGGTGCCGGGAGCGGTAGGAATTAGAAGGGCTTATCGTGAGCGAGTGTGACCAGGCGAATGGAGAGGAAATTTCTCCTAGCCAAAATGAAGAGCTTGAAAGGGTTATTTCGGCGCTGAGGGAGAGCGTGGGGGAGGGGCTGGATTGGCGCTCGCCGGAGTGGTGCTATCGAGCGGTAGCTCAAGCTGTGCTCCGCGCCATAAAACCCGGTACACAAAAGTCGCCGTGTTCATAAGCGGTCGTATTTCGTTCGCTAGTTGCCGCCCCACCTCTTCCAAAGCAGAAGAGCGCTTGGATAAATCTAATAAAGACTTTATATCAAACGTGTTTGTGTCCCGAAAACGTTGATCCGATGGATCCGCGCCAAATATTCTATTGGCTGGTTCGGTGGTTATGTTGCGATAAATTCTGTACCACTTATTATTGTAGCAACCCCAAACTGAATGAATTATCTTGTTCCGTTTTTGGCTAAGGTTTTTTGCCTGTTCGCAGAAACTTGCCAAGCGTTTTTGTTGATCTTTGGTCAGTTGCGCGGCGACCCTATGTGATGAGCCGTCGTCCATCGGAGACATGCCTGGAGGCTCGATTTTCGAGCCCGCAATTTCCGGCAAAATTTCCGTTTTGTCCTTGATGGGGAGGCGATCGAATGCAATCTCGCCGGGATGCCCAACGCCCGTGATTGCCGAATAAAGTCGGTCTAACGCGCTCTCTACGTTTGCCCACTCGCCGACAAATCTACCGAGCGCCGCCACCGCTTCCTCCGGCGGTCTAAGCGGGGGAAATTCCCCCAACGTCCGTGGGAGGTGAAGCGTAATCTTTCGGGGGGTGTCAGTCATGCGCGCGCGGTGTCGTCTTTTCGCGGGCTTCGATGAACATAGAAGCACCTTCGTTCATACGGTAAACTGAATCCATGACCCATGAAGCTACACAAGCCGAAATCGCCGCGCGCGCAGCCGCCCTAGCGCGGCGCGTCATGCACGCGCTGCCGAAACCGCGCATCAAGAAAGGCGCCGCATCGCCGCAGAAGCGTGCGACCAAACACGCAAAGGATGGTAATGGGCCGCCTGTGGAAGCTGCTTGAGCCCCTGATACAGGCGGCCATAACCGAGCGATTAATCCTCTTCCGCGAGTCGCTGGTGGAAGAGGGGGCGATAGCCGAGTTGCCTACCGGGCGCTCGGCCTGGGCGGGAGCTGCGGCTGTCCAGGGGGTGCCGTCCGATGCTGAGTGTTCAGCGGCGGATTGTAGCGAGCAATCAAGTCCTTCTCTTCCGCCTTCCGGGCGGCTTCTCCATTAGGGTTTACCCGAGCCAGCACGGCGTTAGCGTTGTAATGCTGAACTGCGGGTGCCCAAGCCTCATGGTTAGAGAAACGGGACTTGAACGAATCGGCTTGGCCCAGATAGAGAATCGTGGCCGAGGCGTTATCCGTCAGTAACGTGCCTATCTTGGCAAAAGCGTAGTTGCCAGCGATATCGTTCCAATCCGCACCGGGTGAAAACTCGGTGTACGTATAGACCTGCCCGGAGATACCGGTTAGGCTGTAAGTCTTCGGCATTGATACGTCCTGTGTCTTGCTGTTGCGATGCGGTGCCCTTGAACTTTCTCAGGGTCTTGGGGGCACCGCAGAGCCGCTAGCACTGGCGCCCGATTCGCCTCAACAGCAATCTCGTGCCGTGATTCATGACTCTTTTTTGAGTCGTTTCAGCCACGCAATAAAAGCCCTGGCTTTTTGCTTCGGAGTTTTAGGCGTCACCAATCCGCCGATACGTGAGGCGCTTGCCCTCGGCCCCACGCATCGCGATCACGGCGCGCTCGGTGTCCTCGATGCCGAGCTTGCTGCGGTTGGAATAGCGGAACGCGAACTCGTCCAAGTAGCGCTGTAGGTGCTGCTCACCGCAGTGCTGGTAGGTGCCCTTCATCCCGCGCTTGAGGATGCCGAAGAAGCCTTCGACCGAGTTGGTGTGAACGTCGCCGCGGGCGTATTCGCCAGCCGAGTGCTTGACGGTCTCGTGGGCAGCAAACTCGGTGCCGACAGCCGGATAGAGGCGGCTTTCATCGGTGTGCAGGCGGCTCTCACGATCCGCATGACGCACCAGGGCTTCGCGCACGTTCTTGCCCGTCACGCGCGGCATATGGATAACGCGGATGGGGCCACCACGCTCGACCAGGGCGACGATGGGGCGCTTGTCTGCGGGGCCGCTGTTGCCCTTCTTGACGGGCTTGGGAACGCGGCCACGGCTGCGCGGCTGGGGGATTTCCTGCTTGCCCCAATAGGTCTCGTCGGCTTCGACGATCTTGCCAGCGCCACCGATGGGCGGAGCGGACGGCTCGGCCATGGCTTCGCGGATGCGATGCGCCATGAACCAGGCGCTCTTGTAGGTGATCTTGAGCATGCGATGCAGCTGATGGGCCGAAACGCCCTTCTTGCTCGCCGCCATGAGATGAAACGCCAGAACCCACTTGGCGAGCGGGATATGGCTGCGCTCCATCACGGAGCGAACGGTGACGGAAAACTGCTGGCGGCAATCGCGGCAGGAAAGAAGGCCGGCGCGGTGCGCCTCGCCTTCGAGACGGACGACATTGAGGGAACCGCAATGAGCGCAGGCGGCATCGCTGCCCCAACGGGCATGTTCCAGCCACGTGCGAGCGGCGGCTTCGTCGTGAAAAATCGGGTTGGTGAGATCGACGTCCATGATTATATTCCTTTGCCAGTCCTACCGGGGATCGGCCATGCGCCAACTATCTGATTTCGGCCATCGTTTGTCAAGTCTATAAGTAGGATTTTTTTCCTTGACAGGCCACGGCGACTGTCGTCAAACTTCGCTGCAGCCACCCTCTCGCAGCACAAGGGAACGAAAGCGATGCCCGCCACCGAAAGCCAGTTCTTCCAGGCCTCCAACCTCTCGGTGCTCGCCTATGCTCAAGGCTTCACGCTCTGGCATTACCGGGCACCGGCGATGCGGCTCGGCACCGTCGCGGTCGAGGGCTTCCTCGAACCCGCCGCCGACATGCTGGCGAGTGGCGACATGGTGCTGGTCTCCGCGGGAGACGGCGGGCGGGTCCTTTACGTCACCAAGCGCGGTCAGCTCGTGGCCGCGGCGCCGCTTTCCTGACCACGGCCACGAGCTGGCCGTACGATCCCCCCTTCCCCCGGTCGCCCGCGCCGCTATCGTCATGCCATGGCACAGCATGTGGGGTTGATCACCGGAACGAAGGTGATGACGATGGAGGGCGAGGTTCCCGTCGAGGCTCTGCGCGTTGGTGCTCGCGCGTTGACGCTGGCCTCGACGGACCGCCCGATCCAGCCGCTCGCGGCGATCGCCGTTGGACCCGTGCCCGCAGCCGCCGGGCCGATCCTCGTGCGCGCCGGGACGGTTGCGGAGGGTGTGCCGATCCGCGACCTCGTCGTCGCCCCGGACCAGGCGCTGGTGATGCGCGAGGACGCGGACGATGCGATCAAGCTCGATTTTTCCAAGCGCCGGCTCATCCCCGTGCGCGACCTGGCCAATGGAGCCACCGTGACGCGGATCCGCGCTCCCCGCGGCGCGCGTTACCACCGCCCGATCGTCGCCGGAGCCGACCTGCTGATGGCTGACGGCATCTGCGTCGGCGCCGCCGCTCCCGCCGCCGACCCAGCGCTGCCGATGCTGGAATGGTCCGCGGCCCAGCCCTATCGCGAGCGGCTCCTGGCGCGCGCGCGCGCGGCCGGTTGGAGCGACACGGACGATCCCGACCTCGCCGTCGAGGTGGGCGGGATCCGGCTCGCGCCGCTCGCGAGCAACGGCCAGCAGCTCGCGGTGCGCCTGCCCGCAGGCACGACCGAGGTCACGATCACCTCGCGCATCTCCGTGCCGGACGAGTTCGCACCGGGCAGCGGCGACACGCGCCGCCTCGGTGTGGCGCTGGCCGAGATCGCGCTGGAGGGTGTGACCATCCGCCTCGATACGGATTGGATCATCGCCGGAGCGCTGGCGCCGGAGGCCGAGGGCAAGAACACCTGGCGCTGGACCGACGGCGCCGCGGTGCTGAAGCTGCCGCCCGACGCAGGAGAACGAAGGCTCGAACTGCGCATCCACTGGGGCTGGCGCACCTATCGTGCGCCACCTGGCGCGCACGCCGGGCCCCGCCCCTGACCGTCTTTCCAGCGCGCGTATCGCCTCGCGGCCGGGCGGCCCCTGGCGGAATGCCGGGAAGATGCCGGTTGTGACAGGATGCCCCGGATTGGGATCTTCCCGCCGCGAACGAGTCGCCGCGTCGTTGCACGCAGGGCAGCCGGAAACGCGCTCCGGCCGCCTGGCTGGGACGCGTCTACTCTCTGCCCCCTAGCACCTCGCTGGCGTGGCGCGCCCGCCCTGCCGCGGTCGCCCGCCAGCGCCCTTCCCGCTCGACGACCAGGCCCATGCCGCCAAGACGGACGAGGCATGGCGCGTCCTTCTCCGTTCCCGGTCGGCCGCCCTCGCCGGCCAGCAGCACGCGGTGCAGGGCCGACCGGCAGCACGTCTCGAGATACGGCTTGTCATACACGCATGGCGCTGTAGCACGCGCGACCGCTTTTCAAACGCCACGGTGTGGAGCAGGAGGCACGCATGCAAACCCTCGCCAGCGCCTTCTTGCGCCAGCTGGATCCCGAGCGGGCCCATGCCCTGGCGATTCTTGCCCTGCGCGCAGGCCTCGGCGGCGCCGACACCACGCCCGACGACCCCCGCCTCGCCGTCCCCCTTTTCGGCCGTCTCGTGAAAAACCCGATCGGTCTCGCCGCCGGGTTCGACAAAAACGCCGTGGCCCTGAAAGCGCTGTCGCGCCTTGGTTTCGGCTTCATCGAGACGGGAACGATCACGCCACGGCCGCAGGCGGGCAATCCCCGGCCTCGCCTGTTCCGCCTGCCCGAGGACGGTGCCGTGATCAACCGTATGGGCTTCAACAACGCGGGCCTGACCGCCTGCGCGGCGCGGCTGGCCGCCTTCCACCCACGCCCGGTGCCGGTGGGCGCCAACATCGGCATCAACAAGGAAGGCGCCGATCCCGAGCGCGACTATCCTGCCCTGCTGGCCACGGTGGCGCCGCACGCTGACTACGTTGTGATCAACGTTTCCTCGCCCAACACGCCCGGCCTGCGTGACCTGCAGGGCGAGGCGCGTCTGGCCGCAATCCTCGCCGCCCTGCCCGCCGCGCGCCCGCCGCTCTTCGTCAAACTTGCGCCCGATCTGGCGGCCGCGGCGCTGGAGGCGGCCGCTGATGTCGCTATCGCCGCAGGCGTGACCGGGATCATCGTCACCAACACGACCATCTCGCGCCCACCAGGCCTGCGCTCGGTGTACGCCAAAGAAGCGGGCGGGCTTTCCGGCGCGCCGCTGGCCCCGCTCGCGCGCGAAGCGCTGCGCATTGTCGCGCGCCGCGCGGCTGGACGGCTGACGCTGATCGCCTCGGGCGGGATCGCGACGGGCGCGGACGTGCTGGCACGCCTGCGCCTGGGCGCCACCGCGGTGCAGATCTACACAGCCATGATCTATGCCGGGCCGGGGCTCATCGCGCGGCTCAAGCGCGAGCTTCTGGCCGAACTCGACGCAGCGAAGCTGGCCGACGTGGCCGCCGCGATCGGAACGGATCTTTAGCGATGGAACATCTCGAGTCGTTCGCGCCGCTCGCCTCGCGCTACGACGGCTTCATCCTCGACCTCTGGGGCGTGATCCACGATGGCGTCCGGCCATACCCTGGCGCCGTCGACTGCCTCGCGCGCCTCGGCGCCGCCGGCAAGCGGCGCGCCCTGCTTTCCAACGGACCGCGGCGCAACCACGTGATCCAGGCGGCGATGCGTGCCATGGGCATCGACGATGCATTGTATGACGCGATCCTGACCAGCGGTGAGGCGACCTGGCTCGCGCTGCGCGACCGGCCGGATCCCTGGCTGCGCTCGCTCGGCGAGCGCGTGTTTCATCTCGGCCCGGCTCGCGACCTCAGTGTTGTCGAGAACCTGCCGCTGACTCGCGTCGCCACGCCCGCGCAGGCAAGCTTTGTCGTCAACACCGGGCCGGATGACGCAAGCGGAGTGACCGAGCTCGGGCCCTACGAGGAAACGCTGGCCGCATGTGCCGCGCGCAACCTGCCGATGATCTGCGCCAATCCTGACCTCGAGGTGATCCGCGACGGCAAGCGGGTGCTGTGTGCCGGCGCGCTCGCGCAACGCTACGAGCAGATGGGGGGCAGCGTGCGCTATTTCGGCAAGCCCGATCCCGCCGTCTATGCTCTGGTCCTGCGGGCCCTGGATGTCGACAGCGTCCTCGCCGTCGGGGATGCGCTGCGCACCGACATCGCGGGCGCCTATGCCGCCCGCCTGCCCGCCTGCTGGGTCCTGGGCGGTATCCATGCCGAGGAAGTGGGCGGCGATCAGCCTCGTATCGAGGCCGCGGCCCGTGCGGCGGGGCTTGCTCCGGTCGCGACGGTTCCGAGTTTCAGCTGGTAGCGGTCATCGTCAGTGGGCTTCGGCCCAATTGTGGCCGTGCCCCGTCTCCACGACCAGCGGCACCGAAATCGTCGCTGCTGATTCCATCACCTCCCGCGCCAGCGCGGCCAGCCGGTGCGCCTCGTCCTCCGGTGTCTCGAACAGCAGTTCGTCGTGGACCTGCAGCAACATCTGCGCGCTCAGTCCCGCCTCGCTCAGCGCGCGCGGCAGCTTCACCATCGCCCGCTTGATGATGTCGGCGGCACCGCCCTGCAGCGGTGCATTGATCGCCTGGCGTTCCGCATAGGCGCGGCGCGCCGGATTCTTGTCGAGGATGCCGGGGATCCAGCAGCGACGGCCGAACGGTGTCAGCACGTAGCCCTTGTTGCGTGCCTCCTCGCGCGCCGCGTCCATGTAGCCGCGGATGCCGGGATACCGTTTGAAATACGCATCGATGTAAGCCCGCGCCTCGCCCGGTTCGATGCCGAGCTGGCGGGCCAGACCGAAGGCGCTGATCCCGTAGATGATGCCGAAATTGATTGCCTTGGCCCGCCGGCGCGTCATCGGGTCCATCCCTGCCATGGGCACCCCGAACACCTCCGAAGCCGTGCGCGCATGGATATCCTCACCCTTCGCAAAGCTTTCCTTGAGAGCCGGGATATCCGCGACGTGGGCGAGGAGCCTCAATTCGATCTGTGAATAATCGGCACTGACCAGAACCCATCCTGGGGCCGCCACGAAGGCTCGGCGGATGCGCGTTCCCTCCTCGGTGCGCACCGGGATGTTCTGCAGATTGGGGTCTGTGGAGGAGAGGCGCCCAGTGCTCGCGGTCGCCATCGCGTAGCTTGTATGCACCCGTCCGGTCTCGGGATTGATTTGCTCCACGAGGGCATCGGCATATGTGGATTTCAGCTTCGCCAGTTGCCGCCACTCGAGGATGCGTGCGGGCAGTTCGTGCCCCTGCTCGGCAAGCCCCTGCAGGACCGCAGCATCCGTACCCCAGGCGCCGGTCTTCATCCGCTTGCCGCCGGGAAGGCCCATGCGATCGAACAGGATCTCGCCGAGCTGCTTGGCGCTGCCAACGTTGAAGCTTTCGCCCGCGAGGCGGTGGATTTCCTGCTCCATCACCATCATGCGGGACGCGAAATCGCGACTCATGGCACGCAGGTCCTGCGCATCGACCAGGATGCCCGCCCGCTCCATCCCGAGCAGCACACCAATCAGCCGCCGCTCGACACTTTCATAGAGATCAAGCGCCCTGGCCTCGCGCAGACGCGGGCGCAGGACGTGCCACAGGCGCAACGTTACATCTGCATCCTCCGCCGCATAGGCGGTGGCGCGGTCAAGCGGAACCTCGGCAAACGCCACGCGGCTACGTCCCGTGCCGGTCACGCTGTCATAGCTGATCGGCGCATGGCCCAGATGCAGCTGCGACAGCTCGTCCATGCCGTGCCCATGAGCGCCCGCCTCCATGACAAACGAAATCAGCATCGTGTCGTCGATCGGCGAAATCGTTCCTAGGCCGGCGCGGGCGAACACCGCGAGGTCGAACTTGGCATTCTGCAGCACCTTGAGAACGGCCGGGTCAGCCAGCAGGGGAGCGAGGAGATCGAGCGCCACCGCCGGCGCGAGCTGTTCCGCCCCGACATGGCGCAGCGGCACATAGCAGGCTCTCCCCGGCGCCACCGCGAGCGAGAAGCCGGTGAGGGTCGCGCGTAACGCATCGAGCCCGTCCGTTTCCGTATCGATACCGACAATTCCGGCCTCGCGGGCTTCGGCGATCCACAGACGTAGCTCGTCCTGGCTTGTCACCGTCACATACGATCCGAAGCCTTCGGCAGCGAGCGGCGCGGCCGGCGGTGCCAGGTCGAGGCTCGCCTGGCCGACGGCGCCTGGCCGAACAGCGTCCGACCCTGTGCGAGCCGATGTCGCGAGCTGAGGCGCGCCCGCGCCCGCAGCAGGCGCCTCGAGGCCCAGCCGCGCGAGCGTGCTGCGGAACCCCTGGGCGGCGAGGAAGCTGGCCAGCTTGGCAGTGTCTGCTTCATGCGACGCAAGCGCCTCGATGGGCAGCGGCAGCGGCGCGTCGCGCCGCAGCGTCACCAACTCGCGCGACACGCGCGCCTCGTCAGCATGCTCGATCAGCGCCTCGCGCTGCTTCGAAGGTTTCATCGACGCCGCCGCCGCGAGAATCGCATCGAGATCGCCATATTCGGCGATCAGCTTGGCCGCTCCCTTCGGCCCGATGCCCCTCACGCCCGGCACGTTGTCCACGGCGTCGCCCATCAGGGCCTGTGCATCGATGAGCTTCTCCGGCGGCACGCCGAATTTCTCAACCACGTCCGCCGGTCCGATCGCCTTTCCCTTGAGCGGGTCCTGCATCGAGATGCCGGGGCGGATCAGCTGCATCAGATCCTTGTCGGAGGAGACGATCAGGGCTTCGCCGCCCGATGCCAGGGCGGCCTGCGCATAAGAGGCGATCAGGTCGTCCGCTTCCCAGTCCGGCATCTCGATTGCCGGCAGGCCAAAGGCGCGCGTCGCCTCGCGCACCAGCGCGAATTGAGGCACCAGCTCCTCCGGCGGGTCCGGCCGATGTGCCTTGTAGGCGGGGTAGAGCCGGTTTCGGAACGTCTGCCGGCCTGCGTCGAAGATCACCGCGAGATGGGTTCCCGTGTGCTCACGCACGAGCCGCGCCAGCATGTTGGTGAACCCGAAGACAGCGTTGACCGGCGTTCCGTCCGGCCGAGTCATCGGCGGCAGGGCGTGAAAGGCGCGGAAGACGAAGCCCGAGCCGTCGACCAGGACGAGCTTGATGCGGTCGCTCAAGGCGCGCGCCTCAATGGGCTTGCGCTCCCTCGCCGACCAGTTCGTAACGCCGCGAGCAGTATGGGCAGACGACCGCACGGTCGGCGATGCGCAGCCATACCCGCGGATGTCCGAGCGGGCCGTCGCCGCCGTCGCAGGCTACATTGCGGTCATGCACGAGGATCGGTGCGCTCTCGTCGAGATCGGTGGTGGCGGACATGGGGACCTGTGTTTGGGATGCTAGGGTCCTTTATGTTAGCCGGTGGGATCGTGGTTTCCAACGCGGGCCGGACAGGGGCTGTATCGAGACGGGTGCTGCTGGCGGGAGCGGTGGCCGGCTGCGCTGCGCGGCGGGTTCCGATGGGCGCGGCGGTTCGCGCGCCGGCGATGCAGGCCACGTCTGACCAGGCCGGGCACTTCGTCATGGCAGACGGCGCCATTCTGCCCTATCGCGCCTGGATGCCGCCGCAGCCAACGACGGTGCTGCTGGCGCTGCACGGCTACAATGACAGCCGTAACGCATGGGAAATTCCTGGGCCGGTCTTCATGAAGGCCGACCTTGGCATCATTGCCCCCGACCAGCGCGGTTTCGGTGCTGCGCCGGGGCGCGGCCTCTGGGCGGGCACCGATACCCTGGTCGCCGACGCAGCGACGATGGCCGAGCTGGTCGCCGCCCGCTACCCGACCGCCCGGTTCGCGGTCATGGGCGAGAGCATGGGCGGCGCGGTGGCGATGGTGGCGGCCGCCCGCGGGTTGCTCGCGCCCGGCACACCGTTGGTTCTGTCCGCTCCCGCAGTCTGGGGCCGTCGGCAGATGAACGTCGTCATGCGGGTCGGGTTGTGGATGATGAACCACCTGCTGCCATGGGCCTCCGCCAGCCGGCCGCCCGTACCGATCCGCGCGTCAGACAACCGCTCGGCGCTGGAAGCGCTCTTCAGGGACCCCCTCACCTTGCGTAGTGCCCGGTTCGATACCCTCGCGGGACTGGTGAACTTGATGAGTGCAGCGCTTAACGCCGCCTCCCGGCTGCCGCCACCGACTCTGTTCCTGTATGGCGCGCACGACGAACTGGTGCCGAAGACGGCCATGCTCGCCTGCTGGCGAGCCGTGGCGCCGGGGGTGGCCCGATTTTGCTACTTTCGGGACGGATGGCACCTGCTGCTGCGCGATAACGACCGGGCGCTGGTGATCGACGACGTTGTCGCCTGGCTGAAGAATCCGCGCGCACGACTGGTTGGCGAAGCCGCAGCCGCGGGGCTCCTGGCGGCACGTTACCCGGCACTCGACTGAACGGGCTTCCTGCCCGCGCCATTTTCCGCTAGGCAGATATCAGGTCACAAAGCTTCCGCGGACCCGTAGCTCAGCTGGATAGAGCGTTGCCCTCCGAAGGCAAAGGTCGCACGTTCGAATCGTGTCGGGTCCGCCAATCTTTTCAATAAGTTAGCCTTGATCTCCTCGCTGGTCTCCTGGGCTGTGGATACCAGATGGATACCAATTTCGAGCCCCATTTGTCGCCGCGGCCCCAATTCAGCCGGTCGATACGCGGATCGGAGGCAAAGCTGTTCGGCGGGAACTCCACGGTGTCGATCGGCTCCGAAGTTTGGCTCTGACTCAATTTTGCTGAAGTTGGCGTGCGCGGTGCCCTGGTCAGCAAGGGAATCGGTGGCATGGGGAAGCGACTCGATCCGGCAGCTCTGATCCCGTCGGGTGTCGTGCTTGAGGGCGTAGAGGATACTGATGCG
>JAGWQN010000099.1 GCA_028869995.1 Rhodospirillales bacterium | reverse complement strand
TCGGCGGCGCCGGTGGGCGGCGCCTCGACGACCGGCGGCTCGGCGACGACGCGCGGCTCGTACCGGCCCGCCGGCTCGGCGTGCCCGCCCGCGATGTCGCGGGCCGCGTGCAGGCGTGCGCGCTCGCGCGTGCCCTCCGCCTGCTGGAACACCCAGATGCCGGCGCGGGTGAGCGCCTGCCCCGTGCGGCGCAGCAGGTTGGCGGCGCGGCGGCCGTGGCGCACCGAGCCCGCAGCGACGCCGCCGGCGGCGCGCCAGTCGCGCCGGTTGAGTCCGAGCGCCAGCAGCGTCAGCAGGGCCGCGAGCATGGCGCCGAGCACGCCGGCCACCAGGGCTCCGTGCGGGAACAGGGCTTCCCCGGCTCCCAGCACCCCATGGGCCAGCAGCCTGCCGACCGCGCCACCCGGCCCGGCCGTGACCGGCCAGGCCAGCGGTGCGCCGTGCGGGCCCGGCAGCGCGGCGAACACGCCGGCGGTCACCGGCATGGCGAGGATCAGCGCCGCCAGCCGCCCGGCCAGGCCCGCGGTTCCGCGCCCGGCGAACAGGCGGAAGGACCAGGCGGCGAGCGCCAGCACCGGCAGCACCGCCGCCAGCCCGAAGAACTGCAACAGGAGGTCGGCCAGCAGCGCCCCCGGCACGCCGAGGAGGTTGTGGACCGGCCCGACCGTCGCGGTATCGAGCGAGGGGTCGGCGGCGCTGTAGGAAGCGAGCATCAGCAGCAGGAGCGCGCTCGCGAGACCGAGGGCGTAGCCGCCGAGCTCGGCGAAGCGCCGGCGGATGAGGGCGGCAAGGCCCGGCGAGGCGAGGGGGCGCGATGAGGCGGCAGCGGCCATGAAGCTTCCCGGCAGTTCCTTCGTTGAAAGGCGAACGATAGCCGGAAAGAGACTGAAAAGCGATAGGAAGCCTCAGCCGGGCCGGCCATCCCGCGCCGCAAGGTATCCGCGGCGGCGCGGTGAGGTCAGCGGAACGTGTCCTTGCGGGCGCGCAGATCGGCGAGGGTTGCCACGTCGGCGGCGCGCAGGAACGGGTTGCAGGCCAGCTCGTCGGCGAGCCGGCTCGGCAGGCTCGGCCTGCCCGCCGCGCGCCAGGCCAGCACCTTCTGCTCGTAGGCGAGGAGGTCGGCGTTGTGCGGATCGGCGTGGCGGGCGAAGCGGGCGTTGCTCGCGGTGTATTCGTGGCCGCAGCAGACGAGCGTCGCCGGCGGCAGGGCAGCGAAGCGCTGCAGCGAGGCGAACATCTGTTCGGCGGTGCCCTCGAGCAGCCGGCCGCAGCCGAGGCTGAACAGGGTGTCGCCGCACAGCAGCACGCCCTCCGCCGCCTCGGTGAAGACGTAGGAGATGTGGCCCTGGGTGTGGCCCGGCGTCTCCCAGACGCGCGCCGTGGCGGCGCCGAAATCCACCTCGGAGCCCTCGCCGACCGAGCGGTCGAGCCGCGGCAGGCGGTGCGCGTCGGCTTTCGCGCCCACCACCGGGACGCCGAAACGCGCCCGCACCTCGTCGGTGCCGGCAACGTGGTCGGCGTGGTGATGCGTCAGCAGGATCAGGGCCAGCTCGCCGCCCCGGTCGCGGATCGCCGCCTCGATCGCCGCGATCACCGGTGTCGCCTCGGCGGGATCGACGATGGCGAGCAGGTTGGACTGCGGCTCGCGCAGCAGCCAGGCGTAGTTGTCGGAGAGGATGGGGACGGGGGTGGGTTCGATCATCCGCCGATCCTACCAGCCCCCGTCGCGACCGCCAGCCTCCCGTCGCGCTCGATGGCCGCGGGCGTGCTATAAGCGCGCCATGGCGACCGACGTCCACGCGGCGGCGCAGTTCTACGCGACGCGCGGTGGCGCGGTGGCGGCACGACTGCTGCGCGAGCACCTTCTGGCGGCCTGGCCCGACCTCACCGGCCAGACGCTGCTCGGGCTCGGCTACACGATGCCCTATCTGCGCGCCTGGCGCGGCAGCGAGGCCAGGGCGGCGGCGCGCATCGTCGCGGCGATCCCCGCCCAGCTCGGCCTCGCGCGCTGGCCGCCGGACGGGCCCGGCCTCGTCTGCGCGGTCGAGGAGGGTGCGTTGCCCTTCCCCGACCTGTGCTTCGACCGCGTGCTGCTGGTGCACGGCATCGAGTCGGCGGAAAACGCGCGGGCGATGCTGCGCGAGATCTGGCGCGTGCTGAAGGACGACGGCAGGGTGCTGGTCGTCGCGCCCAACCGCAGCGGGCTGTGGGCGCACGCGGAAAGCACGCCGTTCGGCCAGGGCCAGCCCTATTCGCCGGGCCAGATCGGCCGCCTGCTCGCCCGTTCGCTGTTCCGCGTCGAGCGGCGGCAGACGGCGCTGTTCGTGCCGCCGCTGCAGTCGCGCCTGGTGCTCAAGGGCGCGCGGCTGTGGGAGCGTGCCGGGTGCGCCGCGCCGCGCCTGGCCGGGGTGACCATCACCGAGGCGACCAAGGACCTCTATGGCGCCGTCCCGGCCGGGCCCAAAGCGCAACGGCGCCGGGTGCTCGCCCCGGCAGTCTAGAGCAAAACCCGATGAGCCGGTTCCTGCCGGCCGTCACGCCCTGCGCAGGCGGAACAGCGCCTGTTCGCCGAACACGTTGGCGAGCCCCGGGAAACGGCGCCAGGGCGAGCGCTGGCCGGCGTCGTCCACCGCCAGCCATTGCTCGATCGCGTAGCCGTCCTGGTCGCACAGCGCCATGAAGTCGCGGATCGTGCAGGGGTGGATGTTCGGGGTTTCGTACCAAGGGCGGGACCAGACGCTGGTCATCGGCATGCGCCCGGTGCTGAGCAGCTGCCAGCGCACCAGCCAGTGGCCGAAATTGGGGAAGCTCAGGATCGCGCGCGAGCCGATGCGCAGCATCTGGCGCAGCACCTCGCGCGGGCGCTCCACCGCCTGCAGCGTGCGGCTCAGCACCACGACATCGAAGGCGCCGTCGGGATATTCGGCGAGATCGTGGTCGGCGTCGCCGTGCATCACCGGCAGGCCGTGCGCCACCGAGCGCGTGACCTCGGCCATGTCGATCTCGATGCCGCGCGCATCGCAGCCGCGGGTGCGCGAGAGCGTCTCGATCAGGCTGCCATCGCCCGAGCCGATGTCGAGCACGCGCGAGCCCGGCTCGATCATCTCGGCGATCAGCCGCAGATCGAGGCGCATGTTCTTGGCCACGAACTTGACCGGCCCGGTGGGCGGCGGCTCGGGACGGCCGACCTGGTTCATCGCCGCGCTCCTCTCATCGCGCGAGCCCGGCCCGCTCGGCGCAGCCGGCGAGGAAGCCCGCGAGCGTGCGGTGGAAATCCGGCTCGTCGAGCAGGAAGGCGTCGTGGCCCTTGTCGGTCGGGATCTCGACGAAGCTGACATTGGCGGCGGCGCGGTTGAGGGCGCGCACGAGGGCGCGGCTCTCGCGGGTGGGAAACAGCCAGTCGCTGGAGAAGCTGACGACGCAGAAGCGGGCCTGCGTTCCGGCGAAGGCCGCGGCGAGGTCGTCGCCGTGATCGGCCGCGAGATCGAAATAATCCATCGCGCGCGTGATGGTCAGGTACGCATTGGCATCGAAGCGGCGGACGAAGGTGCTGCCCTGGTGGCGCAGGTAGGATTCGACCTGGAACATGTCGCCGAAGATCGACAGCCCGCCATTCTGCAGCCGGCGGCCGAATTTCCGCGCCAGCGCCGCCTCGGAGAGATAGGTGATGTGGGCAGCCATGCGCGCGACGGCGAGCCCGCGCGCCGGGATCGTGGCGTGCTCGTGATAGCGCCCGCCATGGTACTCGGGGTCGGCGAAGATCGCCTGCCGCCCGACCTCGTGGAAGGCGATGTTCTGCGCCGAATGGTGCGAGGCGGTCGCGATCGGCACCGCGGCGAACAGGGCGTCCGGGTAGGTCGCGGCCCATTCCAGGACCTGCATGCCCCCCATCGAGCCGCCGATCACGGCGAACAGGCGCTCGATGCCGAGATGCTCCACCAGCCGCTTCTGCGCCCGCACCATGTCGCGGATCGTCACCGGCGGGAAATCGGTGCCCCAGCGCGTCCCGTCCGCGCGCAGGCTGCGCGGGCCGGTGCTGCCCATGCAGCCGCCCAGCACGTTGGCGCAGATGACGAAATATCGATCCGTGTCCACCGGACGGCCGGGCCCGACCACCTGCGTCCACCAGCCATCCTTGCCGGTGACCGGCGAGGGCTCGGCGACGTATTGATCGCCGGTCAGCGCATGGCAGACCAGCACCGCGTTGGCCCCCGCGGCATCGAGCGTGCCGTAGGTGCGGTAGGCGACGGTCAGTTCCGGCAGGGTGAGGCCGCAGTCGAGTTCGAGCCCGTCCGCAAAGCGGACGTTCTGGTGCTCGGCGTCGGGCAGGTCGGGCAGGTCCATGGCGGCTCCGCGCGGCATATGCGCAGAGCGGGCGGCCGTTGCAACCGCGCCGCCGCGACTGTGCTTTGCAGTTCGGAGCGCATCGGTTACGACGCTGCGGCCTCGCGAAGAACCGGAATGCAAGACAACGTCCCCCCCAACGCCAACGCCGCCGCCCACGGCCAGCCAGACCTGGCCGCGCTGCGCGCCGAGATCGATGCCATCGACGAACGCCTGCACGACCTGCTGATGCAGCGCGCCGGCGTGGTCGAGCGGATCGGCGGGTTGCCGTCCAAATCCGGGGTGAAGACCCGCCCGGGGCGGGAGGCCGCGATCATCCGCCGCCTGCTCGCCCGCCACCGTGGGCCGCTGCCGGCGCAGACGGTGGTGCGCATCTGGCGCGAGATGTTCCTCGGCTTCACCGCCATCGAGGGCAAGGTTGCCGTCGCCGTCTGCGAGAGTGCCGCCGACGAGGGCATGGCGGTGCTGGCGCGCGAGCATTTCGGCGCCCTGGTGCCGCTGCAGGTCTACCGCACGCCGGCAAGCGCCATCGCCCAGGTCGGCAGCGGCGCCGTCTCGGCGGCTTTGCTGCCGCTGCCCACCGCCGACGAGCCGACGGCCTGGTGGACGGCGCTGCCGCATGGCGACGGGCCGCGCATCCATGTCTCGGCGCGCCTGCCCTTCTGGCGCCGGCGGCCGGAGGGCGCGCCGCGCGCCGAGGGCTTCGTCGTCGCCGCCCGCCCGCCCGACCCCAGCGGCGCCGACCGCAGCCTGATCGCCTTCGAACTGCCCGACGCGATGAGCCAGGCGAGCCTCGCCGGCAGCCTCGCGCGTGCCGGCTTCGCCGATGCGACGATCCTGTTGCGCCGCGCCGGCGGGGAGGCGCTGGCGCTGGTCGATGTCGCGGGCTACCTCGCCGAGGGCGACCCGCGCCTCGCACTCGCCGACCTGCAGCGCCCGGGCGTGCTGCTCGGCGCCTACGCAACGCCGATCGAGGGAACGCCGGAGGGATCATGACGACGCCGCCCGAAACGATGCCCCCCGCCCCGCACCCGGCCGCGCCGGCGCCGCGCGCGGAGGTGATGCGGATCGCCGCCTATGTCGGCGGCGAGGGCCGGCTCGAGGGCGTCAACCGCGTCATCAAGCTTTCCTCCAACGAAGGCGCGTTCGGCCCGCCGCCGGGCGCCATGGCCGCCTACACCAAGGTCGCCTCCGAGATCTTCCGCTATCCGGACGGCGCCTCGTCGGCGCTGCGCGCGGCGATCGGGCAGCGGCACGGACTGGACCCGGCCCGCATCGTCTGCGGCACCGGCTCGGACGAGCTGATCGGCCATCTCTGTCACATCTACGGCGGCGCCGGCACCGACATCCTGATGTCGATGCACGGCTTCACGATGTACCAGATCGCCGGCACCTATGCCGGCAGCCGCGTCATCAAGGTGCCGGAGCGCAACCTCACGACCGACGTGGACGCGCTGCTCGCGAACGTGACGGAGGCGACGCGGATCGTCTTCGTCGCCAACCCCAACAATCCGACCGGCAGCCTGCTCGCGCAGGCGGAGATGGAACGGCTGCGCGCGGGATTGCGGCCCGACATCCTGCTGGCGATCGATGCCGCCTACGCCGAGTATGTCGAGGACCCCGACTACGACCCGGGGGTCGCGCTCGTCGATGCCGGCGACAACACCGTGATGCTGCGCACCTTCAGCAAGATCTATGGGCTCGGCGGCATGCGCGTCGGCTGGGCCTATGCGCCGGCCGGCGTGATCGACGCGATCAACCGCGTCCGCGGCGTCTTCAACGTCAACATCGCCGCCCAGGCGGCGGCGGTCGCGGCGCTGGCCGAGCCGGGCTGGGTGGAGAAGGGGCGCGAGCACAACGCGCGCGCCAAGGCCCGGCTCTCGGCGGCGCTGCAGCAGGCCGGCATCAAGGTCTGGCCCAGCCACGGCAATTTCTTCCTCGCCGATTTCGCCACGCCGGCGCGCGCCGCCGCCGCCGATGCGAGCCTGCGCGCCCGCGGCCTGATCGTGCGCGCCATGGGCGCCTACGACCTGCCGCACTGCCTGCGCATCACCGTCGGCACCGACGAGGAATGTGGCCTGGTCGCCGAGGCGCTGACCGCCTTCATGCATACGCAGCAGCATGGCTGAGCCGCTGTTCCGGCGCCTCGCGCTCATCGGCGTGGGGTTGATCGGCAGCTCCGTGGCCCGCGTCGCGCGTGAGCGCGGCGACATCGCCGCCGAGGTGGTGGTGACGTCGCGCAGCGAGGCCACGCGCGCGCGGGTCGGCGAGCTCGGCATCGCCGACCGGGTCGTGGCGAGTGCCGAGGAGGCCGTCGCCGGCGCCGATTGCGTGATGCTGTGCGCGCCGGTCGGCGCCTACGCCGCTCTTGCCCAGGCGATCGCCCCGCACCTCGGCCCCGACGCGATCCTGACCGATGTCGGCTCGACCAAGCAGTCGGTGATCCGCGATGTCGGGCCGCTGGTGCCGGGCGGCGTGCATTTCGTGCCCGCGCATCCGCTCGCCGGCACGGAACATTCCGGACCCGATGCGGGGTTCGCGGAGTTGTTCGCCGGCCGCTGGTGCCTGCTCACGCCGCCGCCGGGAACCGATGCCGCCGCGGTCGAGAAGACGGCGGAGCTCTGGCGCCGCTGCGGCTCCATGGTGACGACGATGGAGCCCGCGCACCACGACCGGGTGCTCGCGGTGGTCAGCCACCTGCCGCACCTCATCGCCTTCACCATCTGCGGCACCGCCGACGACCTCGAGAGCCAGAGCCGCGAGGAAGTGCTGCAATTCGCCGCTTCCGGCTTCCGCGACTTCACCCGCATCGCCGCCTCCGACCCGACGATGTGGCGCGATGTCTTCCTCAACAACCGCGAGGCGTTGCTGGAAATGCTGGCACGCTTCATGGAGGACGCGCAGGCGATGGCGCGCGCCGTGCGCTGGGGCGATGCCGCCTATATCGAGCACCGCATCGAGCGCGGGCGGGTGATCCGGCGCAGCCTCATCGAGCGCAAGCAGGCCTGACGTCGCGGTCCTCGCCGAGCAGCCACAGCCGCAGCGCGACGGCGTTGTTCCGCTCCTCGTCCTTCGCGGCATAGAGCAGGGTGACGGTGCCGGCATCCATCCGCTCGCGCAGCGTCGCCAGCGCCGCCTGTGCTGCGGGCAGCGCCAGCTCCTTGGCATAGGCCGCGCGGAAGGCCGTCCAATCCTCGGGGTGGCCGTGGAGGCGCTGGCGCAGCGCGTCGCTCGGCGCCAGGTCACGCAGCCAGGCATCGAGCCGCGCCGCCTGCCTCGACATCCCGCGCGGCCACAGCCGGTCGACCAGGATGCGCGCGCCGTCCGTTGGCTCCGGTGCCGCGTAGATGCGGCGCAGCCTGATCGCCTCCGCCGGTCGCCCGCCTATCGCCATCGCCCGCCTGCCGCCATCGCCCGCCTGCCGCCATCGCCCGCTCCGGGTCCCGCTTTCATGCACCGCCAGACAAGCACGTCGCTTGACGGAGATGTAGCCAGGACTACATCCTCGCCACTTGGCAACAATCAGATCCAGTCCGCTGCTGCATCGCCCGGATAGCGCCTTCGACACCGTGCCGCGCGACGAGCCCCTTCGCGAGGACCTGCTGCGCGCGCGCGACCGGCGACGCGTGCGCACCGCGCGCACGAAGAGGCATCGGCTGCAGCTGCTCTGGCTGCTGGTCGGTCCCGGCATCCTCGTCATGCTCGGCGAGAATGACGGGCCGAGCATGGTCTCCTACGCGACGACCGGCGCGACCTACGGCATCGGCTTTTTCGTCCCCTTCATCCTTCTCACCTTCGCCATGGCGTTCGTGGTCCAGGAGATGACGGTGCGGCTCGGTGCGGCCACGCATCGCGGCCATGCCGAGCTGATCTTCCAGCGCTTCGGCCCCTTCTGGGGCTGGTTCGCGATGGCCGATCTCGTCGTCGGCAACCTGCTCACCCTGGTCACCGAGTTCATCGCCATCGAGGCGGGCGCGCTCTATTTTGGCATTCCCCCCGTGGCTTCCGTCGCCGTCGGCGTGCTGCTGGTCACCGGCGCGCTGACGCTGCGCCGCTACGCGACGTGGGAGCGCGTGCTGATGGGGCTCGCCGTCTTCAACCTCCTCTTCGTTCCCGCCGCGATCCTGGCGCGGCCGAGCGGGGCGGCGCTGGTGCACGCGATCGTGACATGGGGGCCGCTGCCGGGCGGCATCACCGCCGGCTTCATCACCCTCATCCTCGCCAATATCGGCGCCACGGTGACGCCCTGGATGCTGTTCTTCCAGCAGAGCGCGGTGGTGGACAAAGGCCTCACCAGTGCGGACATCGCCGAGGGCCGCGCCGACACCGCGGTCGGCGCGCTGGTCGCGGCCGTGGCCGCCATCGCGACGGTGGCGGCCGCCGCGCCGCTCCATGCCGCGCATGTCGATGTCTCCCATTTCCTGAGCGGCGCCGATTTCGCGACCGCGCTGCGCCCCTTCATCGGCGGCGCCGGCGCCAGCCTGTTCGCGCTCGGCATGATCGAGGCGGGGCTCGTCGCCGCGATGACCATCTCCGCCAGTTCCTCGTATGCCATGGCCGAGACGCTGGCGCGGCGCCACAGCCTCAACCTCGACTTCGTCCAGGGCCGGCTGTTCTACGCGGCGGCGATCGTCTCGACGCTGTTTGCCGCCGCGATCGTGCTGATCCCCGGCGCGCCGTTGCTGGCGATGACGCTCGCCGTCAACGTGATCGCAACCCTGCTGATGGCGCCGGCGCTGGTGCTGCTGCTCCTCCTCGTCAACGACCGCGAGATCATGGGCACGCTGGCCAACACCCGTGGCGCGAATGTCGCGGGCATCGCCATCGTCGCCGGCATCGCGCTGGTCGGGGCCGTCTTCGGTGTGGTCACGGTGTTTCCCGGCCTGCTGGCATGAGCGCGGCCGGCCCGCGGTCCGATCCGCTCGATGCGCTGGAGCCGGATCAACGCTCCAGCGTCGCCGAACGGCCGCTGCCGCGCCGCAAGCTGGGCCGCGGCATCACCTGGCTTCTGGTGGGCCTGCGCCTCTATGTCCTGGTGGCGATCCCGATCGTCGTCTATGCCTTCGTCCACGCCCTCACGGGCGGCTGACGCCGCCATCGAGACCGAGGGCCATGTAGAGTCGCGCGGCCGGCGGCCAGGCGTGCACGATCGGAGCGCGCCAGACATAGAGCGCCGCCGCGGCGGCGGCGACGGCCACGATGCTGAGCGTCCAGGCCGCGATCACGGTGCCGTTGCCGGGCGGCGGCGTGACCCGCCGTTCGGGGGGGCCCGCGATGCGCGCCCGCTCCGGCGCCGCAGGCTGCACGGGGGATGAGCCGGCAGGGGGCGCCACCCCTCCAGGCTGGGAGGGGCCGGCCGGGGAAGGTTCGGGCTGGTCCGGTCCGGGCTTTGGCGCCTCCGACGGGGGCGCCTCCGATGGGGGTGGCTGCGGTGGTGGCGCCTCCGGCTGGGGCGGCGGCACCGGGCCGGTGGGCGTGCTCGCGGGCGGACGCCATGGCCAGGTCGTGCCGCAGGCCGAGCAGCGCAGCTGGCGCGCGGCGCCGAGCGCTGCGTCCGGCACGTCGTATTCCACCGCGCATTCGGGACAAACGAGACGCATCGTCTATTCTCGGCATCCTATGGCATCCGTTGCAAGGCGCTTCCGGCACGGCACCCAGGCGTGGCAGAACGGGCGCCATGCAGAACCCCGCGATGCGACGTCAGGGGACCGGGTCCCGAGCGGGAGCCGGAGGACGGTGAGCGGCGCCGTGGTGCGGCTCGACCGGGTGGCGCTCGACGTGGGCGCACAGAAGGTGCTGCGCGGCATCAGCCTGGCGATCCCGCGAGGCGGGTTTCGCTGGCTGCTCGGCCCCTCCGGCGCCGGCAAGACGTCGCTGCTGCGCCTGCTGCATCTCGAGCTGCGGCCGAGCGAGGGGCGGCTCGAGCTGCTCGGCCGCGACGTCGGCGCCGCGCCGCGGGCGGCGCTGCCGCAGCTGCGCCGGCGCATCGGCATGGTGTTCCAGGATTTCCGCCTGCTGCCGCACCTCTCGGCGTTCGACAATGTCGCCCTGCCGCTGCGCCTCGCCGGCCGGCCGGAGGGACAGATCCAGGCCGATGTCGGCGAAATGCTGGCCTGGGTCGGCCTGCGTGGGCGCATCCACTGCCACCCGGCGGAGCTGTCGGGCGGCGAGCAGCAGCGCGTGGCCATCGCGCGGGCGGTGATCAACCGGCCGGATCTGCTGCTGGCCGACGAACCGACCGGCAACCTCGACGACACCCAGGCACAACGGCTGATGCTGCTGCTGGGCGAGCTGTCGCGCCTCGGCACGACGATCGTCGTCGCCACCCACAACGACACCATCGTCGCCCGCCATCCGGCACCCGCGGTGCGGCTTGCCGAGGGCCGGCTGGTCAACGCCGATGCATGAGGCAAGCCATGCGTGACGAGGAGGCCCAGAGGGAACGTGCCGCGGCCCGCCGCGCGCGCCGGCTGCGCCCCGCGTGGTCCGACGATCTCGGGCTGCGCCGCGGCGTTGCCAGGAAGCTGCTGCCTTTCATGGTCGGGGCGATGGCGTTCCTCGCCAGCCTCGCGCTCGCCGGCGCCATCGCCGCCGCCGCGTTTTCGCGCCAGTGGCAGGACGGGCCGGCTGCCGCGCTCACCGTGCAGGTGCCCGACCCCGCCGCCAAGGCCACGGATGCGCCGCAGAACCGGCTCGACCGGGTGGTGGCGCTGCTGAGCGCGAGCCCCGGCATCGCCCGCGTCCAGGCGCTGTCGCATGCGCAGATCGCCAAGTTGCTGCAGCCCTGGCTCGGCAGCGACGCGACGCAGGGGCTCGCACTCCCCGCCGTCGTCGCGGTGCGTGCCGAGGGCGCCGGGCCGCCGCTCGCGGAACTCACCGCGGAGCTGCGCGCGGCGGCGCCGGGCACGCTGGTGGACAGCCATGGCGACTGGACGCGGCGCATCGCGGCGCTCGCGCACAGTGTTCAGGCGCTGGCCTGGGCCATGCTGGCGCTGGTCACCGGGGTGGCCGCCGCGGTGGTGACGATCGCGACCCGGGCCGGCCTCGTGCAGCGCCGCGACGCGGTGCTGCTGGTGCACGGGCTCGGCGCGACCGATGCCGACATCGCCCGCCGCTTCGCCGCCCGCGCGACCCGGCTCGCCTTCGCCGGCGGCCTCGGCGGCTGCGCCGTGGCGCTGCCGGTGCTGGCCGGTCTCGCCGCGCTGGCGGCGCCGCTGGTGGGCGGCATCGCCGATCCCGCCGCGTGGATGCCGAGCCTGCCGCGCGCCCTGTGGTTCGGCATGGCTGCCATTCCGCTGGTGTGTGCCGCTCTGGGCTTTGCTACCGCACAGGTCACCGTCCGCGCCTGGCTTCGCCCGCTGCCATGAGGGCCCGCCCGTCGTGAAGCGCCGGCTCGCGTGGCTGGCGGCCCTGCCGGTTGCGGCGTTCGCCCTGGGATTTGCCTGGTTCGTGCTGGCCGCCGCCGCCGCGCCCGATGCGCGGGTGCGCGCCGACGGCATCGTCGTGCTCACCGGCGGTTCCGACCGGGTCAGGACCGGGCTGCGGCTCCTGGCCGAGAAACGCGCGCCGCTGCTGCTGATTTCGGGCGTGGCACGCGGCGCGGACTACCCGACGCTGGCGCGCCTGGACGGCGCCCGCCCCGGCCTCTCGGGCCGGGTCACGCTCGGCCACCGGGCCCATACGACGGCCGGCAACGCGCGCGAGACAGCCGCCTGGGCGGCGGCGCGCCACATGACGTCGCTGATCGTGGTCACCGCCTTCTACCACATGCCCCGCGCACTGGCGGAGATGTCGCGTACGATGCCGCGCATCCGCCTCTATGCCTACCCGGTCCACCCGCCCTTTCTGCACCCGTGGTGGCACGCCTGGGCGGCCTGGCGGCTGCTCGGGCAGGAGTATGTGAAATACCTCGCGGTGGCGTCGGGTATCGCGCCCCTGCTGCGGCTCGACTGATGCTGCGTCTCCTGCGGTCGGCCGCCTTCAATCTGTTTTTCTACGCCCTCAGCGCCGCCATGCTGCTGGCGCTGCCGCTGGTCCGCCGGCGCGGCGGCGCGGCGTTGCAGGCCTATGTGCGGTGCTGGGCGCGGCTGGTGCTCGGCGCGGCGCGGCGGATCTGCGGCATTTCCTGGCGCGTGGTCGGGACACTGCCTGCCGGCCCCGCCCTGATCGCCTCGCGCCACCAATCGGCCTTCGACACCATCGTCTGGTTTCTCCTGCTCGCTTCCCCGGCGCCGACCCCGGCCTATGTGCTGAAGCGGGAGCTGACGCGCCTGCCGCTGGTCCGCGGGCTCTGCGACGGGCTTGGGCTCATCGTCGTGGATCGCGGTGCTGGCCAGGCGGCCATCCGTGCCCTGCTGCGCGGGGCCGATGCCGCGATGCGCGCCGGGCGGACGATCGTGATCTTTCCCGAGGGTACGCGGGCGCCGCCGGGGACGATGCTGCCGCTGCAGCCGGGTGTCGCGGCGCTGGCCCAGCGCACCGGCCTGCCGGTGGTCCCGGTTGCGACCGATTCGGGCGACCGATGGGGCCGCCGGGCGTTCTTCAAGAACCCGGGCGTCATCACCATCGCCATCCGCGAGGCGCTGCCGGCAGGCCTCCCGCGCGAGGCGCTGATGCGCGAACTGACGACCGCGCTGGCGGCTCCGCCCTGTGGATAAGCTGGTGGACGGATGCCGCCGGCGGCTGCGACGGCGTGCCAGCCAGGAGGCATAAATCGCTGATGTGGCCTTGCCCCTGCGGGCCGGCGGGAGCACGGCGGGCGGCCACCGGTTTCTGGGGATAGAGGTCGCGCGCCGTTGCCTGTATGCGGTTGCGATGCGCCGTCTGCTGCTCCTGTTGCTGTTGCTCGCCGCGTTCTGGACCGGCGCCTGGTTCTACCTCACGGGCCTGCTGCGCGACCGCTTCGAGGCGGCCCTCGTAGCCGCGCGCGCCCAGGGCTGGGTCGTCGCCGCCGGCGCGCCGGCGCGTGGCGGGTTTCCGTTCCGGGCCGCGATCGTCGTGCCCGACGTCACGGGTTCGGGTGGCACGGCGCTGCCGGGGGTGGGCGGTGTGCATGCGCGCCGCGTGGTCCTCGCCCTGGCGCCGACCCATCCCGCGACGCTCGCCATCGGGTTCCCGGATGGGGTGGACCTGCTGCCGGCCCGGGCCGCGCCGATCGCGGTGCGGGCCACGGCGCTCGCGGGAGCGGCCCCGCTGATCGGGCCGCCGCGCCTCAGCTTCGAGGCGACCGGCCTGACCGTGACGCCGGCCGGAAGCGCGGGCATCACCGCCGCGCATGCCCGGCTGCTGCTGGCGCCGCGCGGACCTGACCTCGGCTTCCGCGCCGCCGCCGCAGACCTCCGCCTGCCGCCGGGAGACTGGCCGCTCGGCCCGCGCATCGCCTCGGCGCTGGCCGCCGGCACGGCGGGCG
>JAGWQN010000098.1 GCA_028869995.1 Rhodospirillales bacterium | reverse complement strand
GGGGGAGATCGTGACCGGGCTCCTCTATGTCGATGCCGATCCGCAGGAGCTGCATGCGCATCTGGGTACGGCCCGGACGCCGCTCAACCGCCTCGACGACGCGGCCCTCGTTCCCGGCGCGGCGGTGCTCGGCAGGATCAACGCCTCGCTCCGCTGACTGCGGCAACATCATCGCGACATCGCCCTGCGGACGGCGAGCGCCCCCGCGACAAGGTTCGCCGTCCATGGCATGAAAGCGCCATCGAGGGAGGCAAACAATCCAAGCCCTGCGACAATTGCTGCTCTTGCGTCATGCCAAGGCGGTCCCGTCGACCAGCGACGCCGCTGACCATGCACGCCCGCTGGCCCCGCGCGGCCGTGCGGATGCGGCGTTGCTGCGCGCCGCGATGCGCGCGCGCGGCCTGGTGCCGGAGATCGTGCTGGTCTCGTCCGCGCGGCGCGCGCTGCAGACCCTCGAAGCGCTCGAGCCGTTCGAGGACATGCCGCTGATCGAACCGATGGACTCGCTCTACATGGCCGGCCCGGAACAGATCATCGACGCCTTGCGCCAGCTCGGCCCGACCGTGCGCAGCGTGATGGTCGTCGGACACAACCCAGGCTTGCACGAAACGGCACGCTTGCTGGCGGACGGCGCCGGCGGTGAGGCGGAGGCGGCGATGCGGGCGAGCTACCCCACCGCCTGTCTGACCGAGTTCACGATTCCCGGCGGCTGGGACGCTTTGGCGCCAGGATCGGCGCGGCTGCGGCTGTTTCTGCCCCCGCGGGCGCTGGCCGGCGCCTGAGCCGGCGCGCCGCCTGGAGGTGGCGCGGCGAGGTCCGGGGAGCGGGCGTTGTGTTCCGGGCCCCAGGCCGAGGTTGCGCATGTTGAGCGGCGCTCGTATTTTTGTGCCGTGCAGCAAGGTCACCCGGGGGTGACCCAATCCCAGACAGGAGCGGTGAATGAACGACGCGGCAACCAGAGCCAAGGTCACGCTGACGATGGATGGCAGCAACCGCTCGGTGGATCTGCCGCTGATGCCCGGAACGATCGGGCCGGCCGTGGCCGACATACGCAAGCTCTATGCCGACCTTGGGATTTTCACGTACGACCCCGGCTATGGCGGCACGGCGGCGTGCGAAAGCAAGATCACCTATATCGATGGCGATAAGGGCATTCTGCTGTATCGGGGCTACCCGATCGAGCAGCTGGCCGAGAAATCGTCCTTCCTCGAAGTGGCCTACCTGTTGCTGAACGGCGAGTTGCCGAACGCGGCCCAGCGGGTCGAATTCGACCGTGGTGTGGTGCGTCATACCATGGTCCACGAGCAGCTTCGGCGCTTCTACGACGGCTTCCGTCGCGACGCGCATCCGATGGCCGTGATGTGCGGTGTGGTCGGGGCGTTGTCCGCCTTCTATCATGACAGCCTCGACATCAACGATCCCGAGGTGCGGCGTATCTCCGCCTTCCGCCTGGTGGCGAAGGTGCCGACCATCGCCGCCTGGGCCTACAAGTATTCGATCGGCGAGCCCTTCATGTATCCGCGCAACGATCTCGGCTACGCGGCGAACTTCCTCTATATGATGAACGCCGTCCCCACCGAGCGTTGGGTCGAGAACGAGATCCTGACGCGGGCGATGGATCGCATCCTGATCCTGCATGCCGACCACGAGCAGAACGCGTCGACGAGCACCGTTCGTCTCGCCGGATCGACCGGGGCCAACCCCTTCGCCTGCATCGCTGCCGGCATCGCCAGCCTCTGGGGCCCGGCCCATGGCGGCGCCAACGAGGCCGTGCTCAAGATGCTCGGAGAGATTGGCCACGTGAAAAACATCCCGGACTTCCTCGCTCGGGTGAAGGGCAAGGATGGGCACGCGCGCCTGATGGGCTTCGGTCATCGGGTCTATAAGAACTACGATCCGCGCGCGAAGATCATGCAGCAGACCTGCCACGAGGTCCTGGGCGAACTCGGCATCAAGGACGACCCGCTTCTCGATCTTGCCCAGGAGCTGGAGCGGATTGCGCTCAGCGACGACTATTTCGTGAGCCGGAAGCTGTACCCGAATGTTGATTTCTACTCGGGCATCATCCTCAAGGCGATGGGCTTCCCGACCAGCATGTTCACGGTGCTGTTCGCGGTCGCCCGCACCATCGGCTGGATCAGCCAATGGAAGGAAATGATCGAGGACCCGTCGCAGCGCATCGGCCGGCCGCGCCAAGTTTATACCGGCCCGGTGCAACGCGACTACATCCCGGTCGAGGGACGCTGACGGCCGCCGCAACTCTGCGTCAAACGAACGTTGCCATGAACCGCCTGTCTCCGCTCGAGCGGGGCAGGCGGTTGCTTTTTGGGGCGGCGTGGCGACGATGCGGCATAAAAAATTGAACGTTTTATGTTATTTTGACGTTCTAACAACGTCAGCTTCGTTTACATAACGTTGAGGTTACCTTCCGATTCCGTAAAAATTGTTTGCACTCGGCGCATTTTATGATTTTCTTTATCGCGTCGCAGGAACGCGACCGGCCTTGATCCAAAAAATCGTCTCATTGGATGCGAGGTTTCGTCGAAAGGAGATTCGGATGCCGGGCTATCGGAGCCTCGATTCCCTCGTGCGGGCGCGCCTGCGTACCTGGCCGCAGCGACCGCCCGGCGTCCCCGGCGCCGGCCCGGATGCCTGGCTGCGCGGGCGTCCCGCCGATGTCGCCAATGCCCACGAGCCGTATCTCAAGCTGCCAGGCAGCGACCGCATGCGAACCCTGCCCGATGGCCTATGGCTCAACTTTGGCGGCACGCCCGCCGAGCCTTTCGCGGACATCCTCGGCATTAGGTAGCAAACGCACCTTACAGCCGTAGCGGTCGTGATGGAACATCCAGCGAACCTGCAACGCACTTGAATCTTGCCGTTCGCCTTAGGGCTTGACGCGCGAACGCGGCGTAACTAATTGCCACCGCTATGGAAACTCCGGACCCATTGTCCGCCATTGCCCGACGCCGCCAAGAAATCGCGGCCGAGAAGGCTGCTGCGCAACGCGATCTGGATATGCGCTTCAAGGCACTTGATGCAGAGTTGGAGGAATTGCAGGTCGCAGCCCGGGTTTTGGATCGGTTGAAAGCAGCGACGCCCCCGTTGCCATTTCCTTTGCCGACGCCATTACCGGAGCGCACACCGCGAACGATTCCTGACATGATCGTGGCGGTTCTTCAGGAGCGACGGGCTCAGGGTCTAGGCCCAATGAGCAACAAGGCGATCCTGGAAGCGCTTACCACCAGATGGGGAGAACAAGACCCCAATCATATCCGCCCCGCTCTCTGGCGCATGACCAAGGCTGGGCGGCTTACACAGCATCAGGAGGGTTATGCGCTGCCCAGCAAGCAGCCCTAAAACACGAAGAGCGTCCCCCGTACCACCGGGAAACGCCCTTGTGTCGGATGAAAGACAAACCTGACCCTTCACCGTGACCACAGCGGACGCAAGAGCGCCCCTGACTCAACACCAGGGAATCTAAGCACTTACGCCCGCTGTGGCAAGGCCCCACAGCGTAGGAGATCGCTCCCGTGACATGGGTGCGTGCCTATATGCGCGTTCGCTTCAACCACATTGAGGTTGTCAACGCGCACTGGCGCGGCAAGCCGCGCTAATTCTCGTTCTTGCCTGTCGGCTCGGTTTCCATAACTGCGATCCCGACAGGTTTCCCATCCACCTCTAACATCTGGATACCTGCGGCGTTGATCGCGCGCCGCAGGGCATCCAGGTTGTTAGCAATCGGCGTTCGGCGCCCTTTCTCGAAATCGCGAACGGTAGAAAGCGCGACCTTGGCCCGAACTGCCAGGTCTTCTTGGCTCCAATCAAGCCAACCGCGCGCCGCGCGACATTGTTCCGGCGAAAGCATACCAAGCTAGATCGCATTTTTTTCGGCTAAGGTCAACGATTTTCGTTGCCATCAACGTAATCAACGTATATAACCAACCTCAACGGAAATCGTTGAAGGTTTGGACCCGGTGGCTCAGCACTTCCTCTTGTCAGCAAAGGCCCGGACGCTCTCCCTGAGCGCCGTTGCCCGCATGACGGAGGATGAAGCGCATGCCCGGTTCACGGCGATCCGGTTCGCAGATAATGGCGGTGAACCGTTTTGCCCGCGCTGCGATTGCACGGCGATCTACACCTATGCCGCCCGGCGCATCTGGAAGTGCAAGGCGTGCAATCACCAGTTCTCGGTCACGTCCGGGACGATCTTCGCCAGCCGCAAGTTGCCGGTCCGTGACTATCTTCTCGCCATCGCGATCTTTGTAAACGGCGCCAAGGGGCATTCGGCGTTGCATGTAGCGCGACAATCAGGATGAGAAGCGCGACGATCAGGATGAGAGAGATGGTCGCGACGGCGGAACGTTAGTCGTGGTTGGTTGACGCTGGCAAGTGCGGTTCTGGGGGTTGATTGTCGCTACGCGACAGGCGTTTGTT
>JAGWQN010000097.1 GCA_028869995.1 Rhodospirillales bacterium | reverse complement strand
TGGGAGCGTTTCGCCGTCACCGGCAAGGCGCGCGCGCGCATCCGCCGCTTTCTCCAGCAGGAGCAGCGCGACGCCAACCGCGACGCCGGGCGCACGGCGCTGACCAAGGCGTTCCGCGCCGACGGGCTCGACGGCTCGGAGAAGGTGCTGGAAGCCGCGCTGAAGACGCTCAAGCTCACGAGCCTCGACGAGTTGCTGATCGCGGTCGGCACCGGACATCTCTCGGCGAGGGATGTCGTCGGCGCGGCGTATCCGGAGCTGCGCGTCGCGGCGCGTGCGACGCATCTGCTGCCGAGCATGCCGGCGCAGCGCTCGCGCCCGCCCTCGGGCGGCAACACCCTGCCGATCACGGGCCTGGTGCCGGGGATGGCGATCCGCTACGCCGGCTGCTGCCACCCGGTGCCGGGCGACCCGATCGTGGGCATCGTCACGACGGGCAAGGGCGTGACGATCCACGCGCGCGACTGCCCGACGCTGGAGACGTTTTCGCCGACCCCGGAGCGGTTCATCGATGTCGACTGGGAGCCCGGTGCCTCCGCCCAGATGCCGGCCAAGGGCGAGGGCTTCACCGGGCGGCTGTCAGTGATCGCCGACAACGAGGCGGGCTCCATCGCCTCGGTGACCAATGCCATCGCCAAGCAGGATGCGGCGGTGGCGAGCCTGCGCGTGGTCAACCGCCAGGCGGACTTCTTCGAAATGGTGGTCGATGTCGAGGTGCGCGACGTGCAGCAGCTGGCCGCGGTGATGGCGAGCCTGCGCGCGGCCTCGCACGTGCACGAAGTGGAACGGGCGCGCGGCTGAGGGCGGGCCCCGCCACCGCGGCATCGGCTCACGAGTTCCCGGGATCGGAGGCTAGGATGTCGCAACGTCTGGACCCCGCGCAGGCCGCCCCCGAGGCGATCCGCGCCATGCGCACGCTGCAGGCGCATGTGAACGCGAGCGGGATCGACAAGCGCCTCGGCGAACTGGTCAAGATCCGCGCCTCGCAGCTCAATGGCTGCGCCTATTGCCTCGCGCTGCATGTCGATCTCGCGCGCCGGCAGGGCGAGGCGCAGGCACGCATCGACATGCTGCCGGCCTGGCGCGAGGCAGGCGAGCTTTACGCCGAGCGCGAGCGCGCGGCGCTGGCCTTGGCCGAGGCGGTGACCAGGATCGGCGATGCGGGCGTCCCCGAGCCGGTGTATGCGCAGGCAGCACGGCATTTCGAACCGGGGGAACTGGTGGAACTCACGCTGATGATCGCAACGATCAACGCCTGGAACCGGCTGATGGCGACGTTTCGCGTGCCCCCCGCGATCACGCCGGCCGCGGGGTGATGCACCGGTCATGATCATCGGCATCGGTTCCGATATCTGCGACATCCGCCGCATCGAGGCAGCGATGCTGCGCTTCGGTGAGCGCTTTCTCCTGCGCGTGTTCACCGAAACCGAACGCCACCGCGCCGAGCGGCGCAACGGGCAGAACCGCGCCGGCACCTATGCCAAGCGCTTCGCCGCCAAGGAGGCCTGCGCCAAGGCTCTGGGTACGGGCTTCCGCCATGGCGTGTTCATGGCCGACCTCGGCGTCGTGAACCGGCCCGGTGGACAGCCGGGCTTCATGCTGACGGGTGGCGCCGCCACACGACTGGCGCTGCTGCTGCCCGCGGGTTACACGCCGCGCCTCGACCTCACGATGACCGACGAATACCCCTACGCCTATGCCCACGTGGTCATCTCCGCCGAAAGGTCCTGAAGCGGCGATGCCCGCCACCGACCCCGGCGCCGGATCGGCAGGATGGCTGCCCCCTCGCCGCGGGACCGCATCCAGGGGTTTGTGGTCCCGGGTAACGATGTATGGAGAGCCTGCCTCCTGACCGGGGCAAGAGCAGAGATGAGCGGAACGGCATGACCGAACGGATCGACGATGCGCGCAACGCGCGACCCGACATGCGCCGCCGTGGCCTGATCGCCACGGGCGCGGTGCTGCTCGGCGGAGGCACGCTCCTGCCGGCAGCGCCCGCGGCTGCCGCGGCGTCGCCGGCGCTGACCCGCGAGGCGATTTTCTTCGACCCCGCAGCACCGGTTCTGGGAAACCCGAAGGGCACGCTGCCGATCGCCGAGTTCTTCGACTACCGCTGCCCCTATTGCCGCGGCATGCACCCGCTTCTGCAACGACTGATCGCCGGCAGCCCCGATACCCGCTTCGTCGCCAAGCAATGGCCCATCTTCGGCGGCGTCTCGATCCTGGCGGCGCGCGTGGCACTGGCTGCGGCCTGGCAGGGCCGGTTCGCCGCGATGAACGATGCGCTGTTCGCCGCCCCCGTCACCGACGACGCCTCGGTGATGCAGGCGGCGCGCAAGGCGGGCCTCGACCCGGCGCGGCTCGCGCGCGACCTCAAGACGCGCGCCGCCGAGCTCGACCGCGCGCTGGGAACGGTCGCGATGCAGGCCAATGCCCTGGGTCTGCAGGGCACGCCAGCGTTGATCATCGGCAACTATCTGATTCCCGGCGCGCTGGACGAGAAGAACCTCGCGCGCGTGGTACGCGACGCACGCTCCCAGCTTGCCCGGCAGTCGGGCTGAAGCGCGGCGCAACGAGCGGGCGCGGCCGCGGCCCGCCCGCCCGAGCCGCCGCCTCAGTTGCCGACGATCTCGCGGATCACGCCGAGCGCCTCGTCCACGCCTTTCTGGTCGACATCGAGGTGCAGGCAGGCCCGCGCCCGATGCCCCATGACCGAGAAGGCAATGCCGCGTGCTCGTGCCTTGGTTGCCAGTGTCTCCGCCGTCATCCCGGCGCCCGAGGGGTTGAAGAACACCAGGTTGGTCTGCGGGATTTGCACCTCGAAACCGGCGAGCTGCGCAAGCCCGGCTGCGAAGCGCTTGGCGTTGGCGTGGTCCTCGGCAAGACGCTCGACATGGTGATCCAGCGCGTAGAGGCAGGCGGCGGCGCAGATGCCGCCCTGGCGCATCGAGCCGCCGAGGCGCTGCTTCCAGCGCCATGCGGCATCGATGAAGTCGGCCGGGCCGCACAGCACGGCGCCGAGCGGGGCGCCCAGCCCCTTGGTGAAGTCGAGCCAGACGCTGTCGAAGCCGACCGCCATGTCGGCCGCCGGGACACCCGCGGCGACCGCCGCGTTCATCAGCCGCGCACCGTCCATGTGGGTCGCCATGCCATGCGCGTGCGCCCAGTCCGCGACCGCACGCAGCCTCGCCAGCGGCCACACCGTACCGCCGCCGGTATTGGCGGTCTGCTCGACCTCGACCAGCACCTGCGGCATCGCATACCGGGTCTTGGCCCGCAGCGCGCCGTCGAGCGCGGCGACATCGAACTGGCCGTCCTCGCCGGAAAGCCCGGTGATCTGCACCCCGGTCAGCGCCGCGCCGCCGCCACCCTCGCTGGTGAGGATATGCGCGGTCTGGTGCGCCAGGATCTCGTCGCCGGGGCGGCAATGGGTGAGGATCGCGATCTGGTTGCACATCGTGCCGCTCGGCAGGAACACCGCGGCCTCCTTGCCGAGGAGCTTGGCCATGCGGTCGCAGAGCGCATCGACGGTGGGGTCGAGCCCGGCCTGTTCGTCGCCGAGCTCGGCCGCCATCATCGCCGCCTTCATGGCCGGGGTCGGCAGCGACTGGGTGTCGGAATAGAGGTTCACCCGCACCGGCGGCAGGCCTGGCGTGGGGCGTGGCGGGGCATGGACCATGTCGTTCTGATTTCCGGCTGTGAGAGGGTCGGCCGGCCGCAGGTTCGGGTCGCAGACCCGACCGCTTCCAGCCGGCTGAACTAGACCATCTTGCCGCTCGGTTGGCCAGTGGGCGGCGGGCGGAAGATCGGTTCGCGGCGCCGAGCGCGCCGGCCTCAGGCGGCGTCGGGCTGGACCGACGCCGGCGGCTTGGGTGCTGCGGGCCGCCCATAGACGACGCTGGCGCGCCGCAGGAACGCGCTCACCATCCGGTGCACGGCCTCGGCGAAGACGACCCCGATCGCGGCCTTGAGCACGCGGCTGCGGAACTCGAAATCGACGTGAAAATCGATCCGGCAACCGGTTCCTGCCGGCTCGAACCCCCAACGATTGGTGAGGTAGTGGAACGGTCCGTTCTCGTAGGTGACATTGATGGAGCGCGGCCGGTCCAGCGTCACCCGGCTGGTGAAGCTTTCGCGGAAGGGGCCGAAGCCGATCGTCAGGTCGGCGATCATCAGCGTCTCGGAGCGCGAGCGCACCCGCGCGCCCACGCACCAGGGCAGGAACTCGGGATAACGGCCGACATCGGCGACCAGGTCGAACAGCTGCTCGCTGCTCCAGGGGACGGTGCGGGTCTCCGCGTGGCGCGGCATCAGCCGGCGGCGCGCGCGGCGCGCAGTGCCGCGAAGTCCTGGTCGGCGTGATAGGAAGAGCGCGTCAGCGGGCTCGCCGACACCATCAGGAAGCCGCGGGCGCGGGCGAGCGAGGCATACTCGTCGAACATCGCCGGAGGCACGAACTCGGCGACGGCCGCGTGCTTGACGGTCGGCTGAAGGTACTGGCCGATGGTCAGGAAATCGACGCCGGCGATGCGCAGATCGTCCATCACCTGCATCACCTCGGCACGGCCCTCGCCGAGGCCCACCATGAGGCCAGACTTGGTGAAGACACCCGGCGCGAGCGACTTCATCCGGTCGAGCAGGCGCAGCGACTGGTAATAGCGTGCGCCCGGGCGGATCGCCGGATACAGGCGCGGTACCGTCTCGAGATTGTGGTTGAAGACGTCGGGCGGATCGCCCGCGACGATCTCCGCCGCCCCCTCCTTGCGCAGAAAATCGGGCGTCAGGATCTCGATCGTGGTGCCCGGCGCGCCGGCACGCACGGCGCGAATGGTGGCGGCGAAATGGGCCGCCCCGCCATCGGCGAGATCGTCGCGGTCGACCGAGGTGATGACGACGTGGCGCAGGCCCAGCCGGGCCACCGCGTCGGCCACCCGGCGCGGCTCGTCGGTATCGAGCGGCAGCGGCTGGCCCGTGGCGACATTGCAGAAGGCACAGGCGCGGGTGCAGGTGTCGCCCATGATCATCATGGTGGCGTGGCGCTGCGACCAGCACTCGCCGACATTGGGGCAGGCCGCCTCTTCGCACACGGTCACGAGCCGGTTGCTGCGCAGCAGGTTGCGGGTCTCGTGATAGACCGGGTGGGTCGGCGCCTTCACCCGGATCCAGGCGGGCTTGCGGGCGATGGGATTATCCGGACGCGCGGCCTTTTCCGGGTGCCGGGCGGCGCCCGGCTTGCGGTGGTCGATCACGGTCCGGGTCGAAACCGGAGTGTCCATCGCTCAGAAGTGGACAACCCGCCCGTAGGCGTCAAGCACGGCCTCGTGCATGGTCTCGCTGATCGTCGGGTGCGGGAAGACGGTTTGCATCAGCTCGACCTCGGTCGATTCCAGGGTGCGGGCGATCGCGTAGCCCTGGATCATCTCCGTGACCTCGGCACCGATCATGTGCGCGCCGAGCAGTTCGCCGGTCTCGGCGTCGAACACGGTCTTGACCAGGCCCTCCGCCTCGCCCATCGCGATCGCCTTGCCGTTGCCGATGAACGGGAAACGGCCGACGCGCACCTTGCGCCCTGCGGCCTCGGCCTTCGCTTCCGTCCAGCCGACCGAGGCGACCTGCGGCATGCAGTAGGTGCAGCCGGGAATGTTGGTCGAGTCGAGCGGATGCGGATGCAGACCCGCGATCTTCTCGACGCAGACCACCCCTTCGTGGCTCGCCTTGTGGGCGAGCCAGGGGGGGCCGGCGAGGTCGCCGATGGCGTAGAGGCCGGGTTCCCCGGTGCGGCCGTATTCGTCGATCACGACATGCGTGCGCTCGACCTTCGCGCGCGTGCCCTCGAGGCCGAGACCTTCCACATTGCCGACGATGCCGACCGCCGAGATCACGCGATCGACGGTGATCTCCTGCGTCTTGCCGCCGGCCTCGACCGTCACGGTCACGCTGTCGGAGCCTTTTTTCACGCCCTTCACCGACGCCCCGGTGAGGATGGTCATGCCCTGCTTCTCGAAGGATTTGCGGGCGAAGGCCGAAATCTCCTCGTCCTCCACCGGCAGCACCCGGTCCATCACCTCGACCACGGTGACGGCCGCGCCCATGTTGCGAAAGAAACTTGCGAACTCGATGCCGATGGCGCCCGAGCCGATGACCAGCAGCGAGCGGGGCATCGCCGGGGGCACCATGGCGTGGCGGTAGGTCCAGATCAGCTTGCCGTCCGCCTCGATGCCGGGCAGCTCGCGGGCGCGTGCGCCGGTGGCGAGGATGATGTGCGGCGCCGCGATCGTGCCCACGGGCTTGCCGTCCTTGCTGACGGCAAGCCGGCCGCTGCCGGCGAGCGTGGCCGTGCCGTCGATGACGGTGATCTTGTTCTTGCGCATCAGGTGGGCGACGCCGGCGGAAAGCTGCTTGGCCACCGCCCGCGAACGCTTGACCACCGCTGCAAGATCGAAACGGATATTGTCGGCCGCGAAGCCGTAATCCCCGAGATGGTGCAGCACGTGGTTGATCTCCGACGAGCGCAGCAGCGCCTTGGTCGGGATGCAGCCCCAGTTGAGGCAGATACCGCCGAGGTTCTCGCGCTCGACCACCGCAACGCTCATGCCGAGCTGTGCGGCGCGGATTGCCGCGACATAGCCGCCGGGGCCGCCACCCACCACGACGACATCGAAGCTCTGCTCGGCCATGGGATTCTCCTTATGCGGCCAGCGCCGCCAGCGTTTCGCCCTCGAGGCGCATCGTCGTCCAGTCATCGAGCGGCCTGGCGCCGAGGCCGCGATAGAAAGCGATCGAGGGGGCGTTCCAGTCCAGCACCTGCCAGTTCATGCGCGCGCAGCCCTCGGCCACCGCCCGCGCGGCAAGCGCACGAAAAACGGCCTTGCCGATACCGCCGCCGCGGTGCTCGGGCTCGACGAAGATATCCTCGAGATAGAGCCCCGGCCGGGCCTTGAAGGTCGAGAAATTGTAGTACCAGAGCGCGAAGCCTACCGCTTCGCCCGCCTTCTCGATGATCAGCGCGTGCGCACGCGGCACGGGTGCGAACAGGGCGCGGGCGAAGTCGGCCTCGGTGCCCACCGCCTCGTGCGTCAGCCTCTCGTACTCGGCGAGGCGGCGGACGAAATGCAGCACCAGCGCCTCGTCGCCCGGCTTCGCATCACGCAGGACCACGCCGGGCGGCATCTTGGTGGGCAGGCCGGTCACAGCATCAGGCTCAGCGGATCTTCGACGATGCGCTTGAAGGCGGCCAGCCACCGCGCCCCGAGCGCGCCGTCGATCACCCGATGATCGACCGAGAGCGTGCATGTCATGACCGTTGCGATCTCGATCTGGTCGCCGTGCACCACGGCGCGCTTCTCGCCAGCCGAAACCGCAAGGATCGCCGCCTGCGGCGGGTTGATGATCGCCGAGAAGGAGCTGACGCCGTACATCCCCATGTTCGAGATGGAAAACCCGCCGCCCTGGAACTCGTCGGGCTTGAGCTTGCCGGACTTGGCGCGATCCGCGAGGTCCTTCATCTCGTTGCTGATCGCGGCCAGGCCCTTGCGATCCGCCTGGCGCACGATGGGCGTGATGAGTCCATCCGGAATCGAAACGGCAACCGAGATGTCGACGTCCTCGTATAGCGCGATGCCGTCGTCGGTCCAGGAAGCGTTGACCCCGGGCACCCGGCGCAGCGCGATCGCCGAGGCCTTGACGATGAAGTCGTTGACCGAGAGCCGGAAGGCTCCAGGGCCCTCGCCCGCCGACTTGGCGTTGAGCTTCGTGCGCATGGCCAGCAGGGCATCGAGCTCGACGTCGACCGAGACATAGAAGTGGGGGATCGTCGCCTTGGCCTCGGACAGCCGCCGGGCGATCACCCGCCGCATCGTCGAGTGCGGCACCAGCGTGTGCGCGGCGAGGCCGGCGGCGCTGACCGGCGTGGGCGCGCTCGTCGGTGCCGCGGGCTTCGCGGCGGGAGAGGCTGCCGCGGCCGGCCGCGCGAGGGCTGCCTCCACGTCCGCGCGGACGATCCGGCCATTCGGACCGGAGCCGGTCACGTTCGCGAGGTCGAGACCGGCCTGGCGGGCCATTCGCCGCGCCAGGGGCGAGGCCACGATCCGGCCGGCATCGGCCGCCGCCGCGGGCGCGGGCGGTGCTGCCGGGACGTGGGCCGCAGCGGGCGCGGGTGGCGCGGCGGCTTGAGCGGGGGCGGCAGGTACCACCGCGGGAACAGGCATCGCCGGCGCGCCGGGCGGGGGCAGTTTTTCGCCCGGCTCGACCAGGATCGCGATCGGGTCGTTCACCTTCACGCCCTGGGTGCCGTCGGCCACGAGGATGCGCCCGAGCACGCCCTCGTCCACCGCCTCGACCTCCATCGTCGCCTTATCCGTCTCGATCTCGGCGATGACATCGCCGGCCCGGACCGTATCGCCCTCGTGCTTGAGCCAGCGTGCGAGCGTGCCCTCGGTCATCGTCGGCGAGAGCGCGGGCATCAGGATGTTGGTGGCCATCGCGCGATCTCCTCAGAACAGCTTCTTCACCGCGTCCACCACCCAGGCGGGCTGCGGCAGCGCGAGCTTCTCGAGATTGGCGGCGTAGGGCAGCGGCACGTCCGCGCCGTGCACGCGCGCGGGCGGCGCGTCGAGCCAGTCGAAGGCGTGCTCCATGATCTGCATCGCGACCTCCGCCCCGATGCCGGCGTAGGGCCAGCCCTCCTCGACGGTGACGAGCCGGCTGGTCTTCTTCACGCTCTCCACGATCGTTGCGGTGTCGAGCGGGCGCAGCGAGCGGAGGTTGATCACCTCGGCGCTGATCCCCTGCTCCGCCAGCGCCTCGGCCGCGGCGAGTGCGGTGCCCACCATGATCGAGAATGCAACGATCGTCACCTGCGTGCCGGGCCGCTCGACCTTGGCCTTGCCGATCGGCAGCACGAAATCATCGGCCGTCGGGCATTCGAAGGTCTGGCCGTAGAGGATCTCGTTCTCCAGCACGACCACGGGGTTCGGATCGCGGATCGCCGCCCGCAACAGCCCCTTGGAGTCCGCCGACGACCAAGGCGCGACGACCTTCAGCCCTG
>JAGWQN010000096.1 GCA_028869995.1 Rhodospirillales bacterium | reverse complement strand
GACGCGACGCGCCTGCTCAAGGTGAAGTCGGGCGAGGTGCACGGCACCGAGTTCGTGCCCTATTCGCGGGTGAAGGAGATGCAGGCGGACGCGAAGCTGCGGATGGAGCTGTGGCCGTCCACGCGCGTCTCCTACCTCACGCTCAACTGCCGGCCGACCTTCAAGGACGGGCGGAAGAACCCGATGAGCGATGTGCGGGTGCGCAAGGCGCTGAACCATGCCGTGAGCAAGAAGGCGGTCATCCAGATCGCCACGCTCAATCTCGGCAAGCCGATGACGAGCTTCATGTCCTCGGCGACGCCGATGCACTACGGCACCACGGAGCCCTATCCCTACGACGTGGCGCTGGCCAAGAAATTGCTGGCCGAGGCGGGCTTCCCCAACGGGTTCGAGCTGACGGGCGACACGCTGGCCGGCAACCTTGACTACACCAACATCATGACCGCCGTGCAGCAGATGTGGAGCGCGGTCGGGGTCAAGATGAAGATCGCGCAGATGGACAACCCGACGCTGGTGGCGAAATACCGTGCCGCCGACTTCGAGGTCCGTCCCGCCGCCTGGACCGACGATATCGCCGATCCCTCGGAGATCACCTCCTACTTCGCCTACTCGCCCAACATCGACAACCTCCACTCCGGCTGGAAGAGCCCGGCCGTGGATGCGCTGTTCCTGAAGAGCCAGGCGGAGATGGACCCGGCCAAGCGGGCGGCGGAGTACAAGAAGCTGCAGCAGATCTACGTCTCGGACGCGCCGATCGTCTTCATCTACGAGACGCCCTATCCCGTGGTGTGGCAGAAATCGGTGACCGGGTTCATCCAGATCCCGCTCGGCAACAACATCTTCCAGTACACGAGCCTGTGAGACCGGCTGGCTTCTCCCCCCGCGGTGACGCGGGGGGAGTTCCGGGCGCCGGTGGATCGCGATGAGCCGCGGCACCTGGCTGGTCGGGCGGCTGCTGCAGATCATTCCCACGCTGCTGCTGATCGGCGTGGTGGTGTTCGTGCTCGTGCACCTGCTGCCCGGCGACATCGTCACCTCGATGCTGGGCGATCATGCGACGAAGCAGGCGGTGGCGAACCTGCGCCGGTCGCTGGGGCTCGACCGCACGCTCGCGGAACAGTTCGTGCTGTTCGTCCGCAACGCCCTGCGCGGCAGTTTCGGCGATTCGCTGGCGCATGGCATTCCCGTCGCCCGCCTCATCGCGCAGCGCCTGCCGGTGACGGCGATGCTGACGGCGATGGCGGTGGTGATCGCCGTCGTGCTCGCCGTGCCGCTCGCCTTCGTCGCCGCGCTGCGGGCCGAGCGCGCCCCCGACATCGCCATCCGCGTCGCCTTCCAGGTGGGGCTGTCGAGCCCGATCTTCTATGTCGGCCTGGTGCTGCTCTCGGTCTTCGCCGCCTGGCTGCGATGGTTCCCCGTCGGCGGCTACGGGAGCGGGTTTCTCGACCACATCTACCACCTCATCCTGCCGGCCTTTGCGCTGGCGCTCTCGCTCTCGGCGATCCTCATGCGCAATCTGCGTGCGGCCATCCTCGGCGTGATCCGGGCGGAATACGTCGATTTCGCGCGGGCCAAGGGCATCGCCGCCCGGCTCGTGCTGTTCCGCCACGTGCTGCGCAACGCGCTGATCGCGACGGTGACGCTGCTCGGCCTTTCCATCGGCTCGCTGCTCGGCGGCGCGGTGGTGACGGAGACGGTCTTCGCCGTCCCGGGCGTTGGGCGGCTGATGGTGGACAGCATCTTCGCGCGCGACTATCCGGTGATCGAGGCGCTGACGCTGATCCTCGCGGTCGTCGTTTCGATCACGTTTCTGGCGACGGATATCCTGCAGATGGTTCTCGACCCGCGGATCGGCCGATGAGGCGCCTTCCCGTCTCGCTGCTGGTGGGCGGCACCCTGCTGCTGGTCTTCGTGGCCTGCGCGCTCGTCCCCGGCTGGTTCGCCCCCTACAATCCGGACGCGTTCAACTACACGGCGCTGCTGGCGCGGCCCTCGGGCGCGCACCTCTTCGGCACCGACCAGTTCGGCCGCGACATCCTCTCGCGCACCATCTGGGCCGCGGCGGTGGACCTGCAGATCGCCATCTTCGCCGTCATCTTCCCGCTGCTGATCGGCTCCGTCATCGGCCTGTTCGTGGGCTGGTACGAGGGCTGGCTCGACATCGTCTTCGGCCGGCTCGTCGATCTGGTGGTGACGTTTCCGTTCCTGGTCATCGTCATCGCCATCGTCGCCATCCTGGGGCCGGGGCTGGTCAACATGTATATCGCCATCGCAACGGTCGGCTGGGTGTTCTACGCCCGCCTGATGCGCGGCGAGGTGCTGGTCCAGAAACACGCGGACTACGTCGCCGCGGCGCGCGGGCTCGGCTATTCCACGCCGCGCATCCTGTTCCGCCATATCCTGCCCAACGCCATCCGCCCGGTGCTGGTCTATTCCGTCACCGACATGGCGCTCGAGATCCTGCTCGGCTCCTCGCTCGGCTATCTCGGGCTGGGCGCGCAGCCGCCCACGGCGGAATGGGGCGTGCTGATCGCCGACGGCAAGAACTTCTTCACCCAGGCGCCGTGGACCAGCCTGTTCCCCGGCATCGCCATCGTGCTCGCGGGCCTCGCGTTTTCGCTGACCGGCGACGGGCTGGCCTCGCTGTTCGAATTGCGTCGATGAACGAGCTGCTGCGCGTCGAGCAACTGGGCGTCGTGTTCCACGCCGCGCGGGGCCGGGTCTATGCGGTCGATGGCGTCGATCTCGCGATCGCGCCGGGCGAGGTGCTGGGGCTGGTGGGCGAAAGCGGCTCGGGCAAGTCGGTGACGCTGCGCGCCATCGCGCGGCTGCTGCACGAGGAGGCGCACATCACCGGGCGCGTGCTGTGGCAGGGGCGCGACCTGCTGACGCTGCCGGCCCGCGCGCTCGAGCAGGTGCGCGGGGCGGGCATCGGCACCATCTTCCAAGAGCCGATGGCCGCCCTCAACCCGGTGCTGTCGATCGGCCTGCAGATCGACGAATCGTTGCGCGCCCATACCGGGCTCGATGCCGCCGGCCGGCGGGCGCGCGCGCGCGAGCTGCTGGACCTGGTGGGGATCGCGGACGCGGCCTCGCGGCTGCGGCAATATCCGCACGAATTTTCGGGCGGCATGCGCCAGCGCGCGATGATCGCGATCGCGCTCGCCGCGAACCCCAAGCTGCTGCTCGCCGACGAGCCGACGACGGCGCTCGACGTCACCATCCAGGACCAGATCCTGCGGCTGCTGCTGCGGCTCGTCTCCGAGCTCTCGATGGCGATGCTGCTGGTCACCCACGATCTCGGGGTCGTGGCGTCCACCTGCGATCGCGTCGCCGTGATGTATGCGGGCCGGCTCTGCGAGACCGGGCCGACCGCCCAGGTGCTGCACGCGCCGCGCCACGCCTACACCGATGCGCTGTTGCGCGCCCTGCCCGGCGAGGGGGCGGCGCGGGCGCGCCTGCAGCCGATCCCCGGCATGCCGCCGCGGATCGACCATCCATCGCCAGGCTGTCCCTTCGCGCCGCGCTGCACGCATGCCGAGCCGCGCTGCGATCGGGAGCGGCCGGCGATGCAGGACGTGGCACCCGGGCGCGCCTCGGCCTGTTTCGCGCAAGACCGGCTCGGGGTGGCGGCATGAGCGGCGACATTCTCTCCGTCGCCGGCGTCTCCAAGCACTTCGTGGGGCGGCGCGGCGTGCTCGACGCGCTGCGCGGCCGCCCGATGCCGGTGGTGCATGCGCTCGAGGATGTGTCGCTCGCGATACGCCGCGGCGAGACGCTGGGGATCGTGGGCGAGAGCGGCTGCGGCAAGTCCACGCTGGCGCGTTGCCTCGTGGGGCTGCACCAGCCGGACGCCGGCAGCATCGCGTGGGACCCCGCCGCCCTCGGCGGGCGGCCCCGGTTTCGCGCCAGCCAGATGGTGTTTCAGGACCCGTTCGGCTCGCTCAATCCCCGCCTGACCGTGGGCAGCGCGCTCGCGGAGGTGGTGGGCGTGCACCGGCTGCGGCCGAAGAGCGAGATCGGCGCGCGGGTGCGCGAGCTGCTCGAGCAGGTGCACCTGCCGGCCGATGCGGCGCAGCGCTATCCGCACGAGTTCTCCGGCGGCCAGCGCCAGCGCATCGGCATCGCGCGGGCGCTCGCCGCCGAGCCCTTGATGCTCATCGCCGATGAGCCGGTCTCAGCCCTCGATGTCTCGGTGCAGGCGCAGATCGTCAACCTGTTCCTGGAGCTGCAGGAGCGGCTGGCCCTCACGCTCGTGTTCATCACCCACGACCTGCGCCTGGTGCGCCACCTCACGGAGCGGGTGGCGGTGATGTATCTCGGCCGCGTCGTGGAGGTGGCCGAGACCCAGGCGCTGTTCGCCGATCCGCGCCACCCCTACACGCAGGGCCTGCTCAAGGCGGTGCCGACCATCGCGCAGGCGACGCGCCCCGCGGGCCCCGCGATCACCGGCGAGCTGCCGAGCCCGCTGGCGCCGCCACCGGGCTGCGCGTTTCACCCGCGCTGCCCGATCGCCGTGGCGCGGTGCCGGACGGAGCGGCCGGCGTTGCTGCCGGACCCCGCGGCGCCCGGCCTCGCCCGCGAGCGCAGCGCGCCGGACGCGCACCGCGTGGCCTGCCATCTCGCCCCCCAGGCGGCCGCGACGGCACCCGCCTGACCCTTAGGGCAGCGCGCGCAGCGGCTTGGCGCTCGCGGAACGGCCGGATGTGTCGCACCAGTCCAGGCTCTCCCGCCTGCTGGCGGTAGCGGACAGGGCGATACGGGCGATCGGTCCGGCCGAGCGGTGCCTGGTGTGAAACGGCGCCCGACTGGTCCCCTGATCGGCGCCGAACCGGGGCTCTGACTCAATTTTGCTGAAGTTGGCGTGCGCGGTGCCCTGGTCAGCAAGGGAATCGGTGGCATGGGGAAGCGACTCGATCCGGCAGCTCTGATCCCGTCGGGTGTCGTGCTTGAGGGCGTAGAGGATACTGATGCG
>JAGWQN010000095.1 GCA_028869995.1 Rhodospirillales bacterium | reverse complement strand
GCAGCGGCCGCGGCGGGCGGTGCCGCCGCTGGCGCGGCGACGGCGTCGCCAAGGCGCATCACCTGGACGCTCGGCGCCGCATCCTGCGCGCCCGGGGCCTGGTAGATGGTCACCAGAACCTTGGCCGATCCCCCGTCCACGCGCACCAGCGCCGCGTCGCCGGTCCCGCTGAGCAGGCCGTCGTCGCGGAACGAGCGCACCGCCACGGACCCCGGCCGGCCGGCAGGGACGGGCGCGGGCGTGATCCGTACCGCCGGCAGGCCGGCGGGGCCAGCCGTCGCGGCGGCGCCGCGCGCGACGACGACGCAGTAGAGGCCCTCGTCCAATGCCATGAGGTGGCCGGTCACCTTCAGCTCCTCGACCGGCGATACGGCTGGACGGGCAGCAGCTTCTGAAATTCGCGATTTCCGATCGATGGGGTGGCGGGTTCTTCGATGTCGTGTCCTGGCCGCGCGGGACCGTTCCTGTTTCGCGTCAACCGGGACGCAAGGCAAGAGGTGGCGGGGCGAGCAACGCGGCGTTGATGCTGCCGGGCGCCAGCCCCAGAGGCAGCAGGAAGCCGCGTCCGCTGGCGCGTATCCGCTCGGCCTGCGCGCCGAGGTCGAAGCTGCAAGCGGCCAGCCCCGCCCGCCAGGCGAGCGAGAGCGCAAAGCACCAGGTTTCGGGGCAGGTCGAGGGGATGAACGCCAGCGACGCGCCCTGGGCACGCAGCAGCGCCTCGCCGTCCGCGGCCTCGTAGCGGCCAGTGACCCAGACCCGACCCGTCGCCATCAGGCGCGCATCGTCGAGGCTGTAGCCGACGACCACGAACTCGATCGGCAGGTCGCGGCTCGCGGCATCGCGGGCACAGGCGAGCAGCACGTCGTAGCCCTTCTCCGGCCCGATCGCGCCAGGCACGACGATGCGCCGGCGGCGCGCCGGCGGCACGGGCGCGAGGGCGGGGAGGTCGGCATCGCTCTCCGGCCGCACGACCTGCGCCGCGACCCCCGGCAGGTGCCGTGCGAGGCGAGTGGCGACATCGGCCGACGGCACCGTCACCCGCGCCGAGGCCAGCGCCGCGGCACTCGCCGCGCGCAACGCCGCGACCGTCAGCGCGGAGCCATCGCGCCGGCCGTGGTCGGCGATGCACGCCTCGCACGCGCCGGCCTCGGCCGGTTCGCCGCAATAGCGCCCATCCGGCCACGAGAAGGTGACCCGCGGGCAGATGCAGGCATAATCGTGGACGTGCCAGGCAAGCGGCACCCCGAGTGCCCGCGCGAGGCCGGCGACCGCGCGGTCATGGCCCAGCAGGTGATGGATCTCGATCCCCCGGACCTGTCGGCGACGCAGCAGCGCCTGCAACGCCGAGACCTCGCCGGGCAAGCGGAAGACCAGGTTGGGGAAGGCGCCCGTGCTGTCGTCGAGGCGGCACAACCCCGCCCGGTAGCGCGTCTCACCGTCGCCGTCGCCGAGCAGGACCGGGCGCAGCAGCAGCGCCTGCTGCCCCGCGGCTTCCAGGTCGCCGATGCGCGCGCGCACCGCCTGCTCGACGCCGCCGCCGTCGTCATGGGTGACCAGCAGCACCGAATCCCGGGGCTTGGTGGCCGCGAGGCGGGCGGCATCGAGGGCACGGCGGGCCGGCGCCAGCGGGTCTGCCTCGATCCATCGCGCGATCGCCGCCGCATAGCCCGGGTGCAGCCGCTCCATCACCTCGCTGTTGCGCTCGACCAGAGCGGCCGTCGCGGCGCCGAAGCTGCCGCCGCCGCGATGGGCCACATAGGCGCGCGGCACCGCGACGTGCCGCCACCCGAGCCAGGCTGCGCGGCGGCAGAAATCGTTCTCCTCGCCGTAGCCCTGCGCGAACAGGTCGCCGCGCAGCAGGCCGGTGGCGGCGAGACATTCGCGGCGGATATAGAGGCAGAAGCCGACACCGGTCGGCACCGAGACCGGCTCGCCGCCGGCGGAAGCGGCCAGGCGGCCGAGCGCCGCAACCTCCGTGGGGACCGCGTTGCGCTGGTCGGCGCGCGGGTAGGACAGGATGGTCGCGTCGTTCGACAGGGGCGAGGCGGTGCCGATGTCGGCAGCCGCATGAACGGCCTCCCGCAGCCGTTCGATCCAGCCCGGCGCCGGCAGGGTGTCGCTGTTCAGCAGCACGACGTCGCGCGGCGGCGTGAGCCGCCAGGCCGCGCGCAGCCCTGCGTTGGCGGCTGCACAGAAGCCGAGATTATTCCGTAATCGTATCATCTGCGTGCTGCGCCGGCCTGCCCGTGCCTCGAGCGCCGCCGCCAGCACCGGATCCGGGCTCGCATCATCGACGATGACCAGCGCCGCTGCGCGTGGCAGCGTCGCATCGAGCGCGGCGAGGCAGGCCAGCGTGGCCTCGCGATTGGCCGCGGCACCATCGCCGTAGACCGGCAGCACGACCGCGATCGGCCGTCGCGGCCGCGCGGACGCGCGCGCGGGCTGGCCGACGATGTCGGCATGGACGGGATGCGGCGGGATCGGGCGCTCGCGGCCCGCCAGCGGGTAGGCGCGAGCCAGCGCCTCGCCATGCGCGCGCGCCGCGCGGTGTTCGGCAAACGGATCGAGGGGGCTGCCGGCGAGCGCCCGACCGCCGGCGCTGACGGTGACCGGCCCCGAGCGGTCAGCGGCGTTGAGGGCGAGGCTGAAGCCTCGTGCCTGGACCAGCGGACGCGGTGCCGCGATCGAGCGATCCGCCGCAACGACACGCCGCCTCCCGGCCGCGCCGGTCACCGTCAGCACCGGGTCGCGATCGGGGTCGGCTGGATGCCACGCCCAGCCCACCAACGCCCCACCCTCGGCACGAACCGCGCCCTCGACCCGATCCAGCACACCGGGGTCGAGCGGCGAGCCGAGCAGGGCGTGCCCGCCCGCGACGAAGGCGATGCCCTGGGCCGTGCGCTGCCGCCGCACACGCGCATCGCTGTGCAAGCCGGCCGCGGTCGGCCCACGCGCGCCGAAGCCGCACCACCCGGGCAGGCCCGCGGCGCGAACAATCGCCGCCGCCGCCGCCGGCATGGGATCGGGCAGGCGAAACCGTTGCAGCGCCACCTCCAGCGCCGCCACCGCGCCGGCACGATCGCCGAGCGCGAGACGCGTCGTCGCCAGCATCCACCAGGCTTCGCGCAGCGGCGTGGTCGCGGCCACGCTCTCGAGGAGCGGCAGCGCCGCGCCCGGCGCGTGCTCGGCGATGTAGCGTTGCGCCAGGAGCAGCGCCACCGCCGGCTCGCGCGGCGCCAGCCGGTGCGCACGCTCGAGCCGGACCCGGGCCGCGTGTGCCTCGCCGGCCGCTTCGGCGGCTTGCGCGGCGGCGACGGCCTCCTGCGCCTCGCGCTGGCGGCGCTGGGCGGGTGTCACCAACTCAGCCCCACCCCGGCTCAGGCAACCGCCCGCGCACCCGCCGGTCAGGCGGCACTGGCCGACGGGCTCGCGTCCGCCGGTTCGAGTGCCGCGAGATCGGCCTCGGCCTCGGCGATCCCCTGCGCCTGGGCCTGCTCCAGCCACATCCGCGCTGCCGCCGGGTCGCGCTCGCCACCGATCCCGCGCGCGAGATAACGGCCGAGCATGAGCTGGGAGAGCGCGTGACCACGCTCCGCCGCCATGGCGAACCAGCGCTGCGCCGCCGCCCGGTCCCACGCCACGTCGTGCCCGCCCCCGAGCATGGCGCCAGCCGCGAACATCGCCTGCGTCACGCCCGCCTGGGCGGCCTTTTCGTAGAGGGCGAGGGCCTGGGCATGGTCACGCGGGCCGCCCGTCCCGGCAACCATCAGGTCGGCGAGAACCGCCTGTGCCTGCGGCATGCCGGCGACGGCGGCCCGTGTGATCCAGCCCCGCGCCTCCTCGGGATCCGCCGGCACGCCCCGCCCCGCCAGCACCATCAGGCCATAGGCAAGCTGCGCGTTGACGACCCCCTCGGCGGCCCGGCGCAGCCATACGGCGGCCGCCCGGTCATCGCGTTCGGTGCCGATCCCATCGGCGAGGCACGTCCCGAGATTGAATGCGGCGACGAGGTCGCCCTTCTCCGCCGCCTCGGCAAACCAGGCCTGGCCGACGGCATGTGCCCGCTCCCCTGCCTCGGGGCTGGTGACGAGGGCGGTCAGCAGGCCCGGCGCCTCGCGATCGCCGGCTTCGGCGGCGAGACGGAACAGGCGCGCGGCCTCCTGCGGGTCATGCGCCACGGCTGTGCCGGCGAGGTGCAGCTGGCCCAGCGCACGCGCCGCCGCTCCATGGCCAAGCTCGACGGCCCGCCGGTACCACATGGCCGCCTCCGCGTGGTTGGGCGGCAGGTCGCCGCCACGGGCATACAGATCGCCGAGGAACGCCGCCGCATCCCCATCGCCGGCCAGCGCGGCCCGGCGCAGCAGCGATTCCCCGCGCACGGTATCCTGTTGCACGCCGGCGCCCGCCATCAACATGCGCCCAAAACGCGACTGGGCAGAGCGCAGTCCCAAGTCGGCGGCGGTCGCCAGGTGGCGTGCTGCCGCCTGGGGGTCCGCCGGTCCGCCCTGGCCGAGATCCATCATTTCACCCAGCACGGCGCTGGCCATCGGGATGCCCGCCTTGATGGCCCGCTCGAGCAGCACCCGGATCTCGGCATAGTCCGTCGCGGCCGCGACCGCGGGGTCGGCGCTGGCGCGCCCGAGCCGGTGCAACGCCCAGCCGAGGCATCCCTGCGGCCAGCCCGACCGCGCCGACGCCTCGTAGAGGCCCGCGGCCCGCTCGGCATCGCGCCCGTCCTCAGGCCCGATCGTGAGGATGAAGGCCAGCGTCGACTGCCCTTCCGGCGAGCCCGCGGCGGCGGCACGCTCGGCCCAGATCCGCGCGCGTGCCCAGTCGGTCGCGCCCTGCTGGGGCGTGATCCTGGCGAAGAGCGGGTCCGCGTCCAGGACCTCGGGCGATAGAACACCCTGCAGGAACAACGCCGCCAGGAGGTTCTGCGCATCCACGTGGCCCTGCCCGGCCGAGCGCTCGAGCCAGCGCAGCCCTTCGGACAGGCTTTGCGGCACGCCCGCGCCCTCGAGATAGCAGCGGGCGACCCTGAACTCGGCCTCCGGCAGCCGCGCGCTGGCGGCGCGGGCGAGCAGCGGGAAGGCACGCGCGGGCTGATCCTCGGCCAGCAGCGCCCGCGCTCGCCGCAGCGCCGCCGCGGGCCCGAGCAGCCGCGCCGAGATCAGGCGGTCAAACATCGCCATCCCGCCATGCGGGTGGGAAGGCGGCTCGCATCACGGCTCGCGCATCCCCTGAGTGGTCGCCGGAATGACTTGCGACAGCATGAACTGCAGCGCCGTGCGCTTGCCGATCTTGATGTCGGCGGTGACCGGCATCCCTGGCGCGAGGCGAAACCCGGGCGGCAGGTTGCGCATGTGCATCTGATCGATCGTCATGCGCACGCGGTAATAGACCTGGCCGAAGGGCTGCGTGCTGTGCGGCCGCGTGACGACGCCGCTGATCACGTTCGGCGCATGGAAGCTGTCGGGGGAGATCACCCGCACGGTGCCGTACGCGGTGCCGTAGGTATAATACGGAAACGAATCGAATTTGATGCGCACCGGCTGGCCCACATGGACGAAGCCGGCGTCGTTGCCGCTCATCACCGTCTCGATCTCGAGCTTTGCGTCGGCTGGCACCAGGGTGATGAACTCGTCGCCCGATTGCAGCACCGAGCCGACGCTGACCGGCGCGACCGACAGCACCACCGCGTCGCGGTCGGCACGCAGCTGCACCAGCTGGCGGCGCAACCGCGCCTTGTTGAGATCCTCGCGCGCCTGCACCAGCTTGCGCGTCTGCGTCTGCAGCTGCGAGGAAATATCCGCCTTGAATTGCTGGATATAGGCATCGCGTTCGGCGCGCAGCGCCGAGAGGTCGCGGCTGGCGCCCGCGGCCTGCGCCTGCGCATCCGCCAGCGAGCGCTCCATCTCGACGCGGTTGTCCTGGGCGGCAAGCGTGTTGAGCTGGCTTCCCACCTGCAGCCTCTCGAGCTCGATGCGCTTGCGCTCGACGTCGCGCGCCACCGCGAGACGCTGCGTGAAGGAGGTGATGTCCGCCGCGGCCTGCTCGACCTTGGCCTTGGCGCTGGCGATGCGCTGGTCGTAGGTCTGGACCTTGAACGTGTACTCGGCATGCCGCTGGGTGAAGATCTCGGCTTCGAGATTGCCCGCCGTCGTGCCGTCGGAGAGATAGACCCGTCCCGACGCCTCCGCCCGCAGCCGCGCCACTTCCGCGCCGAGGCTTGCCACGCGTTGCGCGAGGCTCGCTTCGTCCGCCTGCACGAAGGTGGGGTCGAGCTGCGCCAGCAGCTGGCCCTTCTTCACGAACTGCCCCTCGCGCACGTCGATCGAGCGGATGATCGCGGTCTCGAGCGGCTGCACGACGATGTTGTGCGTCCGCGGCACGACGCGACCGTGCGTGGTCACCACACGGTCGATCGGCACCGTGCCGGCGATCACCACCAGCGCGGCCATGGCGATCGCGAGCGTCCACGTCGTGTAGCGGATCCCCACCCGGATCGGGCGCGCGATCAGCGACATCGTCGGGCTCTCGAACTCGAGGAGGGCGCGGCTGGCTGGATCGTTGGCGCTGGCCATCGCGGCCAGGGCGCGCGAGGTGGATTGCGGCAGCGGCGTCGCGTCGGCCATCGCTCACGCCTCCTTGCGGGCGAGGAGCGCGGCGGGCTGGGAGCCGCGGCCGGCCTCCATCATGTGCCGGTTCTGTTGCAGCCAGAGCTGGCGATAGACCGGGCAGCGTTCGACCAGCACGCTGTGCGGGCCGATATCCATGACCTTGCCCTGATCGAGCACCAGGATCTGGTCGCAATCGACGAGCGAGGATAGCCGGTGCGAGACGATCAGCATCGTCCGCCCGTGCGCGATGCGCTGGATGTTGGCGTTGACCAGCGCCTCGCTCTCCGGATCCAGGGCGCTCGTCGCCTCGTCGAGGATGAGGATGCGCGGGTCGTGGATCAGCGCGCGGGCGATGGCGAGGCGCTGGCGCTGGCCGCCCGAGAGGTTGGGCGAGCCTTCCTCGATCCAGGTCTCGTAGCCGAGCGGCATGCGCTCGATGAATTCCTCGGCGCCCGCGAGGCGCGCGGCGCGGATCGCGTCGTTGAGCGTGAGGCCGGGGCGGCCGGCGATGATGTTCTCGCGAACGGTGCCGCGGAACAGGAAATTCTCCTGCAGCACGACGCCGAAGCTGCGTCGCAGATAGGCCAGGTTGATCTCGCGCAGGTCCGTTCCGTCGAGCTTGATCTGCCCCTCGTACTCTCGGTTGATCCCCTGCAGCAGGCGCGTGATCGTCGACTTGCCGGAGCCGGAGCGGCCGACCAGGCCGAGCGTGGTGCCCGCCGGAATCTCGAACGAGACCTTTTCCAGCGCCTTGGTGCGCGAGCCGGGATAGGCGAAATCCACCTCGTGGAAACGCAGCGCCCCGTCGAGGCGCGGACGCACGCCGGCGCCCGGGTTCGCCACCTCGGGCCGGTTGTTCAGGACCTCGGCGACGACGCCGACGGCGGCGCGCGCATACTCGTATTCCTCGGTCAGCCGCGCGAGGCCGACCAGCGGCGCCGCCACCCGGCCGGACAGCATCATGAAGGCGACGAGCGAGCCGAGCGAGGCGGCATTGCCGTGCAGCGCCAGATAGGCGCCCACCAGCAGCACGCCGCGATTCATGAAGTTCTCGAACGGGGTCACCAGGGTCGAGGGAACGTTGCTCGCCCGGCCCAGCTCCTGCTGCCACAGCGAGGCCCTTGCCAGGCGCTGGTCCCACAGCTCGCGCTGCTGCGGCTCGAGCGCGAGCGACTTCACCGTGCGGATGCCGGCGACGCTCTCGACCATCACGTTGCTCTTCTCCACCTCCGCGCGCATCCACTCGGTAAAGGTGCGCCGCACCCGCGGCAGGCAGGCGACGATGATCAGCGAGATCATCACGCCTGCGGCGACCGTGAGCCAGGTCAGCGGCGCGTTGAGCCAGAAGAGGAACGGGATCAGCACCGCGAGCGTGACCAGGTCGAGGAGGGTCGCCAGCAGTTTGCCGGTCAGGAATTCGCGGATCTTGGTGAACTGGCCGAGCTTGAACAGGATCGCGCCGGTCTGGTTGCGCTCGAAGTAGTCGATCGACAGGCCGAGCAGGCGGCGGAAGATGTGCAGGCCGATGCGCGCGTCCATCCGCGTGGCCACGACGAGGATCAGCTCGCGCCGGGCGAAGCCGAGATAGGTCTCGTAGATCGCCGCCACGATCAGGATCAGCGTCAGCATCAGCAGCGTCGAGGCGGACTGGTAGGTGACGACCTTGTCCACCACCACCATCACCAACAACGGCGGCAGGATCGCCAGCACGGAGAGCACAACCGAGGCGATGCAGATGTCGCGCAACGTCCTCTTCTCGCGCCAGACGATGCTCGCCACCCAGCCCAGGGTGAAGGGCGCGTGATCGTCGTTGGTGCCCCGTTCCGGCCGCAGAAGAATGACCTCGCCGTTCCACATCTGGGCGAGGCGCAGCTCGTCGACCGCGACGCCGCCGTCATCGAAGGCGGAGGCCGGGTTCTTCAGCCACACGACGTTGCGCGCCGGATCGGCGCGGACCATCAGGGCCGCCGAGCCGTCCGCGAGCAGCAGCACGACGGGGCCGGAGGCCTGGGTGGCGATCAGGTGCTTCCACGAGAAGCGCGCGGCCCGCGCCCACAGCCCCGCGCCGCGCACCCATTCGACCAGAACCGCCGGCGCCACCACCCCGCCGGGCGGCAGGCGAAGCTCGTCGCGGTCGAGATCGGTGCCGTGCCAGCGTGCCGCCTCGATCAGGGCGAGCAGCCGCACCTCGAGCCGCTCGCGGGGGTTCGGGGACGGGTCGTTCGGGGCAGCGGCAGGCGGAATGGAGTCCAAGATTTTTTCCCTCGCGGCGGCACCGGGGTCTCGCAGACCGGGCGAACCGAGTCCGATTCGCTGCCGTATAACACGGTTTTTCTTCATCTGTTGCCGATCCGCAACCCGGCTTGCGCACAGGCTGCGGCATCCATGCGCCGCGGCGGCCGGGCCGGACGGCAGGGCGGGCCGGCAGGGCGGGCTGGGCGAGTGGTTGGCCGGCGCTTTCCTGCCACCGCAATCTTGACGGAATCCCACACCCCGCGCAGGGCTTGAGGCTGGTCGCACCGGCCCTGTGGCGCCGGACCGCATAGGGGCAGGAGCAGCCGATGTTCAGGGACGATGATCGCGCGCGAGACGAAAAAGGGGCGGATGCCGGCGCCTTCGTCCCCGGTCCGCGGGCAGCGCTGGCTCCGACCGACAGCGGCTCTTTGGATGGTTTATCTTTTGCAGTCAAAGATTTATTTGACATTTCTGGATTTGTGACCAGCTACGGCCACCCGGAATGGGCACGCACGCATCCGCCGGCCGAGGCGACCGCCCCGGTGGTTGCCGAGCTGCTGGCCAGCGGCGCCCGGCTGGTGGGCAAGACCAAGACCGTGGAACTCGCCTTCGGTCTCACCGGCGAAAATCTCTGGCATGGCACGCCGCGCAACCCCGCCGCACCGTTGCGCTTTCCCGGCGGGTCGAGCTGTGGCTCGGCTGCCGCCGTGGCCGCCGGCGAGGTCGATTTCGCGCTCGGCTCGGACACCGGCGGCTCGGTGCGCATCCCCGCCAGCTATTGCGGCCTCTATGGCATCCGCCCCACCCACGGCGCGGTGTCGCTCGCCGGGGCGCGGGGGCTGGCGCCGAGCCTGGACACGTGCGGGTGGTTCACGCGCTCTGCCGATCTGCTCGAACTGGTTGGCGAAGCGCTGCTGCCGCAGCCGGGCGGTGCGCTGAGCGGGCCGTTCCTGCGCGTGGAGGAAGCCTGGGTCAACGCCGACCCCGCCGTCGCATCCGCGCTCTCGCCGGCGGTGGCGGCCCTGCGCCCGGTTTCCGTCTCGCTGGTCCCGGAGGGGCTGCAAGCGCTCTACGGGCATTTCCGTTCGGTTCAGGCAGCCGAGGTGTGGGCGACCCTGGGCGACTGGGTCGTCGCCGCGAACCCGCGCTTCGGCCCCGGGGTTGGCGAGCGCATCGAGGCGGCACGGACCCTGAGCCCGGCGCTGGCCGCGTCCGGCCGCGCCTTCCGCCGCCGCTTCGTCGCCCGCCTGGCGCCGCTGCTCAACGGCGGTGCGGTGCTGGTCTTCCCCACCGCTCCAAGCCCCGCGCCGCTGCTCACCGCCAGCGCGGCGCAGCAGCAGGCCGTGCGCGAGGCGACGCTGGCCGCCACCGCCTTCGCGAGCCTCGCCGGGCTGCCGGAAGTGACGATCCCCGTCGGCACGGCGGACGGTGCCCCGGTCGGCCTTTCGCTCGTCGCCGCCGCCGGCCACGACGCGGCCCTGCTGGCGCTCGCCAACGAAGTCGCGGGCGTGCTGGGCTTGCCCGCATGACCGACCCCTACGAGACGCTTGGGGTGGCGCGCACGGCGACCGAGGAGGAGATCGGCGCTGCCTTCAAGAAGCTCGCCCGCCGCTATCATCCGGATCTGCATCCGGGCGACAAGGAGGCCGAGGCACGGTTCAAGGAAGTGTCTGCCGCCGCCGAATTGTTGCGCGACAAGGACAAGCGCCGCCGCTTCGACGCTGGCGAGATCGACGCGAGCGGCGCCGAACGTCCGCCACGCTTCTATCGCGAGCGCTCGGAGGAGCCGCATGCCGCCCAGGACGGCTTTGCCAGCAACGAAGAGCTGGCGGAGTTTTTGTCCCGCGCCTTCGCCGGCGGCGGGCGCTCCGGCTTCGGCGGCAACGAGTTCCGCGCCCGCGGCCAGGACGTCACCTACGAACTCCACCTGCCTTTTCTCGACGCGGCGCGCGGGTCGGTGCGCACCCTCGAGCTCCCCGACGGCAAGACGCTGCAGGTGACCATCCCACCCGGATCGGCCGACGGCCATCTGCTGCGACTGCGCGGCCAGGGCATGGCCGGCTATGGCGGCGGACCGGCGGGCGACGCCTATGTCGAGCTGCACGTCGAGCCACATGCGTTTTTTCACCGCAAAGACAACGATATACACATCGAACTTCCAGTTTCGCTGAAGGAAGCGACGCTGGGCGCGCGCATCGAGGTTCCGACCATCGACGGCGCGGTTTCGCTGACAATCCCCAAAGGCTCCAACACCGGCAGCACGCTGCGGTTGCGCGATCGAGGCGTCGTGGACCGCAAGAGCGGCCAGCGCGGGCACCAATTCGTCACGCTAAAGATCGTGCTGCCGAAGGGCGAGGAGAAGGCGCTCACCGCCTTTCTCGAAACCTGGGTGCCAGAGCACGCCGACAACCCGCGCGAGGAGATGCTGCGATGACCGGCATCGAGGACCTGCTCGCGGCCCATGCGCCGCTGCGACGCGACGATCTCATGGCCTGGATCGCCGAGGCGCTGGTGGTCCCGGAAGGCACGCCCGACTCGCCAAGCTTCTCCAGCGAAGCGCGCGGACGCGTGCGGCTGCTGTGCACCCTGCGCTACGAGTTGGACCTCGACGCCGACGCCCTGCCGGTGGTGATGTCCCTGCTCGACCAACTGCATGACACCCAGCGCCGGTTGCGCGCGCTGGCCAGCGCCGTCGCCGCCCAGGATCAGCCGGTGCGCGAAGCGATCATCGCGGCGTTACACGGGCCGGACGTCGCTTCCTGATCGGGGGCGCGAGGCCTCAGGCAACGACGAGGCGGAAGCGCGCTTGCGCAAGGCTGTCCGCCGCATAGGCCCGGGCCAGCGCGTCGGGGTCCATCGCCACCACCGCGCCCGCGACCGGCTTGCCCATTGCATGCTCGCGCCAGACCCGCCCCAGGGCGGCCAGCGGCGAACGCACGCCGCAGCAGGCGCAGCCGACCGGGTGGAAAGGGCCGGCGATCAGCACCTCCCCAGGCCCGGCGGTCGTGCCGACGCGAAGGGAGAGGCGTTCGTGTGACATAGACACATATAGACATCTTTATATGTCGATGTCTATATGTGTCTATGGATCCTATCCTCCTGCAGCTTCGGGCCGCCGCGGATCGGACGCGCATGCGCATCCTCGCGCTTGCCTCCGCCTGCGATCTCTGCGTCGCCGATTTCGCCGACGTTCTTGGCCAGTCCCAGCCGCGCGTCTCCCGCCATCTCGGCGTGATGGTCGAGGCCGGCCTCCTGGAACGCCACCGCGAGAGCAAGAATGTGTTCTTCCGCCTGGCGCCAACCGGCCTCGCTCAGGAGCTGGCGGCACGGATCACGGCGACGTCGGACGAAACGGTTGCCGCCGACCGGCGCGCGGCCCAGCGGGTGATGGCCGAGCGGGCCCGCGAAGCAACCGAACTGTTCCGCCTGCAGGGAGCGAGTTGGGACGAGATGCGTGCACTCGGCCTGGCGCAGGCGGAGATCGAACGCGCCGTACTCGAACGCCTGCCGCCGCGGGTGCACCGCCTGCTCGATATCGGCACGGGAACCGGGCGCATGCTGCAGGTGATCGGGGCGCGGGCCGACACGATGCTCGGGATCGACGCCTCGCGCGCGATGCTGGCGCTCGCCCGCACCAACCTGGCCGAACAGCCCGGACTGCGCCATGCGGCCGTGCGGCTCGGTGACATGTACCGGCTCGAACTTCCGGATGGATATTTCGATACCGTCCTGATGCAGATGGTGCTGCACTACGCGACCGAGCCGGCAAGGGCGCTGGCCGAGGCCGTGCGGGTGCTGGCGCCCGGCGGCACGTTGATCGTGGTCGATCTCGCCCGCCACGAACGCCAGCTTCTGGCCTCGCAGGGACATCACTGGCTCGGCTTCGATGACGCCGGCCTGAGGCACATGCTGCCCGCCGGCGAACTCGAGATGGAGATGCCCGGTGCGGTGCCGGGAGAGCTCGAGACGCGCATCTGGGTGGCGCGCCGCCGCGAGTCCGCGGCACCCACCGAAGCCGGCCATACCGTTGACGCATAGGAGCTGGACCAAGCGATGACACCGATCCTCGAGGCGCTGCGCGCGCGCGTGTTGCTGGCCGATGGCGGCATGGGTGCCCGGTTGCAGCAGATGTCGCTCGACCTCGCGCGCGACTGGTGGGGGCACGAGAACTGTTCCGACATCCTCGTCCTCTCGCGACCCGACATCGTGCGCGACATCCACCGGGGCTATTTCGCCGCCGGGGCCGATCTGGTCGAGACCAACAGCTTCGGCGCCTCGCCGGTCACGCTGGGTGAGTTCGGGCTCGCCAATCGCGCGCACGAGATCAACCGCCGTGCGGCCGAGCTGGCGCGCGAAGCCGCGGAGATGTTCGCCGATGGGCGGGATCGTTACGTCCTCGGCTCGATTGGCCCCGGCACCAAGCTGCCGAGCCTCGGGCACATCGGCTATGACGAGCTGGAGGCAGCCCTCGCCGAGCAGGCGCGGGGGCTGATCGAAGGCGGCGTCGATGCGATTCTCATCGAGACGTGCCAGGACACGCTGCAGATCAAGGCCGCCGTCAACGGCTCGAAGGCGGCCTGCCTCGCCGTGGGGCGGCAGATCCCGATTTTCGTTCAGGTCACGGTCGAGACCACGGGCACTCTTCTCGTTGGCCCCGACATCGCCGCCGCGGCAACCGTGGTGCAAGCGCTCGACGTCCCCCTGCTCGGCCTCAACTGCGCGACGGGTCCGCAGGAAATGGCCGAGCATATGCGCTGGCTTGCCGGCAACTGGCCGGGGCTGATCTCGGTGATGCCGAATGCCGGCTTGCCGGAGTTGGTCGATGGCAAGCCGCATTATCCGCTCACGCCCGGCGAGCTTGCGACCTGGGTCAAGCGCTTCGTCACCGAGGATGGGGTCAATCTGATCGGCGGCTGCTGCGGCACCGACGAGAGCCATATCCGCGCGCTCGATGCAATGCTGCGCGGGCTCGGCGAGCGCCGGCCGGAGCCGGTGCAGCGGCGCACCGTCTGGGTGCCTTCGGTTGCAAGCCTCTATGGCGCGGTGGCGCTGCGGCAGGAAAATTCGATCTTTTCGATCGGGGAACGATGCAACGCCAACGGCTCGAAGAAATGGCGGGAGCTGCAGGCAGCGGGCGACTGGGATGGATGCGTCGCCATGGGCCGTGCCCAGCTTGCGGAGGGCTCCAACGCGCTCGATATCTGCACCGCCTTCGTGGGACGTGACGAAACGGCGGAGATGAACGAGGTGGTGCGCCGCTTCACCACCTCGGTCGCCGCCCCCTTGGTGATCGACAGCACCGAGACCCCTGTGATCGAGAGCGCGCTGAAGCTGCATGGCGGCAAGGCGATCATCAACTCGATCAACTTCGAGGACGGTGAGAGCGCGGCGCATCAGCGCCTGCTGCTGGCCCGGAAATTCGGCGCAGCGGTGATCGCGCTGACGATCGATGAGGCGGGCATGGCCAAGACCGCGGCCGCCAAGCTTGCGGTCGCAACACGCCTGGTCGAGTTCACCCGCGCGCATGGCCTCGCCGACAGCGACCTCCTGATCGATCCCCTCACCTTCACCATCGCCACCGGCAGCGAGGACGACCGCAAGCTGGGCGCGGAAACGCTCGAGGGCATCCGGCTCATCCGCGAGGCCTTCCCCGAGGTACAGATCATCCTCGGCCTGTCGAACATCTCCTTCGGGCTCAACCCGGCGGCACGAGCCGTGCTCAACTCGGTGTTCCTCGAGCACGCGGCTCGCGCCGGCATGAGTGGCGCGATCCTGCATGTCTCCAAGATCAAGCCGTTGCACCAGATCCCGGCCGCGGAGGTCGAGATCTGCGAGGACCTCATCTTCGATCGGCGCCGCGACGGCTATGACCCGCTGGCCAGGTTGCTCAAGATCTTCGCCGAGCGGAAATCCGCCGAGGCCGCAGGCGTCAGGCGCGCCGCCACCGTCGAGGACCGGCTGCGCGAGCGCATCGTCGATGGCGACCGCAAGGGACTGACCGGGGACCTCGATACGGCACTCGCGACGCACGCACCGCTGGCCATCATCAACGAAATCCTGCTCGATGGGATGAAGACGGTCGGCGAGTTATTCGGCGCGGGCAAGATGCAGCTGCCGTTCGTGCTGCAATCCGCCGAGACCATGAAAGCCGCCGTTGCGTATCTGGAACCCCTGATGGAGCGCGCGGCGGGGCAGGAGCGTGGCACGATCGTGCTGGCGACCGTCAAGGGCGACGTGCACGACATCGGCAAGAACCTCGTCGACATCATCCTGACCAACAACGGCTACCGGGTGGTCAATCTCGGCATCAAGGTGCCGCTCGCCGACATGCTCGCCGCCGTGACCGAACACCGCGCCCATGCCATCGGCATGAGCGGGCTGCTGGTGAAGTCCACCGTGGTGATGCGCGAGAACCTTGAAGAAATGTCGCGCCAGGGACTGGAGATTCCGGTTATCCTCGGTGGCGCCGCATTGACCCGCTCCTATGTCGAGGAGACCTGTGCGCAGTCCTATGCGTGCGGGCGCGTCGCCTACGCACGTGACGCGTTCGACGGTCTGGCGCTGATGGACAAGGTGACGGGCAACGGCTTCGACGATTACCTGGCGGCGGTGCACGCGAAGCGCCGCGGCAAGGCACGCAACACCCAACGCACGCTGGGCGAAGCGCAGGCAGCCTCCTTCCGGCCCGTGGATGTCGCGGCGGTGCGCGAGCGGCGGCAGCGGATCACCCGCGACGTAGCTCCGTTCGAGCCGCCGTTCTGGGGCCCGCGGGTCATCGAGGCTGCGCCCAAGGCCATCGTGCCATTCCTCAACGAACGATCCCTCTATCAGTTCCAGTGGGGCTTCCGTAAAGCCGGCCGCACGCTCGAGGACTTCATCGGTTGGGCGCGCCAGGAGCTTCGCCCCGTGATGCGGCGTATGCTGACGCTGTGCGAGGAAGGCTCCATTCTCTCGCCGCGCGCGAGTTATGGCTACTGGAAGGCCGCCGGCCAGGGCAACGACCTGATCCTGTTCGACCGGGATGGCGAGACCGAACTGGCGCGCTTCAACCTGCCGCGCCAGCCGCGCGAGGACGGTGAATGCATCGCCGACTTTGTCCGCGATGTGGACGACGGTGTACGCGATGTCGTCGGACTGCAGGTCGTGACGATGGGGCAGAAGGCAAGCGAGACCGCGCAGGCCTGGTTCGAGGACAACCGCTATCAGGACTACCTCTACCTGCACGGACTTTCGGTCGAAATGGCCGAGGCGATGGCGGAATACGTCCACAAGCGCATTCGCGCCGAGTGCGGCTTCGCGGCTGAGGACGACCGTGACATCGAGAAGATGCTGGCCCAGGGCTACCGCGGCTCACGCTACTCGTTCGGCTATCCCGCCTGCCCCAGGCTCGAGGACCAGGCGCCGATCCTTCGGCTTCTGGGTGCCGAACGGATCGGCGTGTCGCTTTCGGAGGAGTGGCAGCTTCATCCCGAGCAGAGCACGAGCGCTCTGGTGATACTCAATCCGAAAGCAAAATATTTCTCCGTCTGATCCGACGACGGCCCCTTGAGCCACGCCACGCCGGCCGAGCGCACCGCAAGCCGCTCGCGCCGGTGCGGCGGCCGACGATTGGCCGGCGGCGCCGGAACCGCTAACTTCCCCGGGCCTCGCCGAAGGAGCAGGGGATGACGATTCGGACCACGCGACGGGGAAGCGCGCGAACCCTGGCAATCCTGGGATTGCTGGCGGTGAGCGCATGTGCCAATGGCGCATCCTGCGCCCAGCGGAAGGTCGCCAAGCTGGCACTGACCGGCGATGCGCCCGTGCCGGTCGTAGAGGTGCGGATCGACGGCCGGGGGGCAAGGATGGTTCTCGATACCGGCGCGCAGGAAGTCTTTCTGACACCGAGCGGCGCGCGACGGCTCGGCTTGCGCGAGGAGCCGGGATTGCAGGCGCGAGCCGCCGGCATCGGCGGCTCCGTCGGCGTCATGGGCACGACGCTCGATCGTCTCTCGCTTGGATCGAGCGACCTGCACGCCATCCGTGCCGCCGTGGTGGATCAGGAACTCCCGCGCGCAGGTACGATGAGGTTGGACGGCCTGCTGGGCATGGCGGCCCTCAATCATTACGATATCGACCTTAATATGGCTGCGCACACGGCCACCCTCTATGCGGGCCCGGCCTGCGACGGCGGCCTGCCCCGCTGGCCGGGGATGCAGCGGATCGCGGCACGCTCGCTCAACGGCGTGTTCGTCATTCCGGTCAAGCTCGACGCCCACAGCTACACCGCCATGATCGACAGCGGCTCGCAATCGAACGTGCTGTTCACCGATGCGCGCGGCATCGCCTTTGCCCTTCACAACCGCCTTCCGGGAGGGCTGCTGCATGGCGTCGGGCCGGACGCGACCCATGGCTTCGAGGCCCGGTTCGCCCGGCTCGAGGTCGGCAGCGAGACGTTGCGGGACGTTCCCTTCGTGGTGACGGCGCGTCGCGCCGGCGCGCCGGACATCGTGCTGGGCCAGCCCTTCCTCGCTCGTCACCGCGTGTGGTTCTCGGCACAGCGGCGAGCGCTCTTCGTGGCCCCGGCATCAAGCTGAGGCCATGGCGAATCGCGCGCAGGACTTCGCCTGGTGGAGCATCGCAGTGGGGCTCGCGGTCCTGGCGATGAAGCTGGGGGCATGGTGGATCACGGGAGGGGCCGCCCTGTTTTCCGACGCCGCGGAAAGCACCCTGAACGTGGCGACCGCGGTGATGACGGTCGCAACCCTGCTCTGGGCGGCGCGACCGGCCGACGCCAGCCACAACTACGGCCACGGCAAGGCGGAATTCTTCGCCGCCGTGATCGAAGGCGTGCTGATCGTCATCGCAGCCCTGCTCATCCTCGACCATGCGTGGAATGTCTGGCGCCACCCCGCGCCGCTCCAACGCCCCGGGTTCGGGCTTCTGCTGACGAGCGGTGCGACCGTCGCCAACGCTGTATGGGCAAGGTTGTTGATCCGTAACGGAACCCGGATGAGCTCGCCGGCCCTGGTGGCTGACGGGCGGCATATCCTCTCCGACGTCGTGACGTCGATCGGCGTGTTCGCGGGCGTCTTGCTGGTGGTGACCACGGGGCTCGGCTGGCTCGACCCGCTGGTGGGGGCGCTTGCAGCCATCATGGTGCTGGTCTCCGGCTTTCATCTCATCGGCGAGAGCGTGGGCGGCCTGCTTGACGCGGCACCGGCCGAAGCGGTCCGCCAGCGTATCCGCACGGTGCTGGCGGCGATTCTCGTCGACGAAGCGGGCTATGCGAATTCCGAAGTGTTCGAAGTTCACGATCTGCGTGTGCGCCAGGCCGGGCGAACGGCGTTCATGGAGTTCCACCTGGTGGTGCCGGGAACCATGAGTGTCGCCCAGGCGCACCGGATCTGCGACCGGATGGAGACGGCCCTCAAGGACGAGATGACGGGGCTGCGCGTGACCATCCATGTCGAGCCGGAGGAAAAGGCGAAGCATCCCGGCGTGGCCGTTTCGTGAAGGCGTTGCTGCTGGCGCTGATGGCGATCGGCCTTCCCGCGGCAGCGCTGGCGGCACGCGATGTGGTGTCGTTGAATCTCTGTACCGACGAGGCGCTGCTCACACTCGCCCCGCACCGCGCGGCGGCGGTGAGTTTCCTGGCGCGCGACCCCTCGTTGTCCGTGGTAGCCGCGGCGGCCAGGAACGTGCCGGCCATCCGCGCAGACGCGGAGGCGGTGCTGGCGCTGCACCCCAGGCTGGTCCTGGCCGGGCACTACGGCGCCCAATCGGTGCTGGTCGCGCTGCGCCGGACGGGGGTGCGCGTCCTGACATTTGGCGAGCCACGCAGCTTTGCCGGTATCCGGTCGCAATGGCAGGCGATCGCCCGCGTGCTTGGGGCCAAGGCGCACGGCAAGGCGGCGATCGCGGCGATGGACGCGCAGCTTGCCAGGCCATCGGCGCCGCGCGGCACGGCGACATGGCTCGAGCCGGGTCTGGCGGACGCGGGTGTGGACAGCATCGAGGCCGCGGTGCTGCGCCATGCCGGTTATAGGCCTGTGGTGCGCTCAGATGGGCTGGAGGCACTCGTGGCCAATCCGCCGCGGTTGCTGGTGGTCCCGGCGATACCGCGGTTCCCCTCGCTCGCCGACGCTCTTCTGACACACCCCGCGCTCGCAGGCATCGCGCGCAAGACCGTGCCGGCCCGCTTCGTGGTCTGTCCTGGACCATGGACCGCCACGGCGGTACATTTGTTGCGATGACGAGATATCTTGCGCTCCTGCTCCTGGTCCTCTGCGTGGCGAGCCTGCTCGCCGGGGGCGCCGGCCTGGGCGTTCCCCCATCAACCATCCTTTGGCTGCTGCGCCTGCCGCGAACCGTTCTGGCCGTGGCGGTGGGGGCTGGACTCGGCGTCTCCGGCGCGGTGCTGCAGGGCGCGCTGGGCAACCGGCTTGCCGACCCCGGCCTGCTGGGAATCGGCGGCTGCGCAAGCCTGGGCGGCGCCGTCGCGTTCTACTGGGGGCTTGCCGCCGCGGCGCCCCTGGCCCTGCCGCTGGCAGGGTTCCTGGGCGCTGCCCTCGGCGGGCTGGCACTGTTCGGCTTCGCGGCGCGCGCTGGCACCGGGTTGGCGTTCATCCTCGCGGGCGTGGCACTGGCCTCGGTCGCCTCGGCGCTGCTGGCCCTGGCGATGGCGCTGGCGCCCAACCCCTTCGCGCTGGCGGAGCTCGGCGACTGGCTGATGGGCAGCGTCGCCGACAAGACGCCGGCAACAGTCCTGCTGGCGTCGGTGCCGATCGCCGTGGGCTGCGCGATGCTGCTCCGCCTCGGCACGCGGCTCGATGCGCTGGCCTTGGGAGAAACAACGGCGGCAAGCCTCGGTTTCGACGCCGCGGCGACCTGGCGCTGGGCCGCGGCCGGGGTGGCGCTTGCGGTCGGGGCCGGCGCGGCGACCGCCGGCGGTATCGGCTTCGTCGGCCTCATCGTTCCGAATTTGCTACGACCTGCGGTCGGCGAGCGCCCGGCGGCGTTGCTCTGGCCGTCCTTGCTCGGCGGCGCCTGCCTGCTGCTGGCCGCTGACCTCCTGGCACGGCTGGCCCCGATGCTGCTGCCGTTGCACGCTCAACCCCGGCTCGGCGTGCTCACCGCGCTGCTCGGTGCTCCCTTCCTGGTGATACTGGCCCGCCGATGATCGCGCTCGAGAACGCGACGATCGTGCGTGCTGGCCAACGTGCGCTCGATCGTGTGAGCTTCGCCGTGCGCCCGGGCGAGCTTTGCGCCATAGTCGGGCCGAACGGAGCCGGCAAGTCGACCCTGCTGCTGGCCCTGGCGGGCCTGCTCCCGGGCACGCCGAGGCGCGACCCGCGGCAGGTCGCCTGGCTGGAACAGGGGGCCCGGGCGGCCTGGGGCATGACGGTTGCGGAGGTCGCGGGGCTGGGGCGCCTGCCGCATGGCGGGCGAGACCCCGGTGCCGTCGCACGGGCGCTGCAGGCGCTGGGAATCGCGCCGCTCGCCTTGGCCCGGATCGACCAGCTTTCGGGCGGCCAGGCGCGGCGCGCGATGCTGGCGCGGGTGCTGGCAACGGAGGCGACGGTGCTGTTGCTCGACGAACCGACCGCCGATCTCGACCCCGCGGCGGCCGAAGCGCTGATGACGCTGCTGCGGCGCCAGGCGGCCGCGGGCAAGGCCGTCGTCGTCGTGTTGCACGCGGTGGAACTGGCGATGCGCCATGCCAGCCGCGTGGCGGTGATGCAGCGAGGGACGATCGTGGCTGACGGCCCGCCCGGGGCCGTGCTGGAGGCCGCCGCAGCAACCTTCGGGATGCGGGTGGGTAGCGATCCCTCGCCACGTTTGCTGCCGTAATGCAACGAACGGCGCAGCAGCCGACGCGCTCGCGGCGGATGACATGGGCGGCCGGAACGTCGCTGCTTTTGCACGCGCTCGTGCTGGTGGCGATCCTCTGGCGGCCGGACCACCCTGCGCCGGTGGTCCCGATGCCGGTCAACCAGGCGGCGATCCGGATCCTGCTGACCACGGGCCAGGGCGATCAACGGGCCACAGGCGGGACGGCAACGCCCGCGCCCGCGGCTCCGGCCAGGCAACAGCAGACGGTGTCCCGCCCCCGCCTCCCACTGCCGCCCCATCGGCCAACGACCGGCGGCGAGGCGAGGCCGACGCCGACGCCGGCGGCGAGTAAGCCCGCGCCGCGACCAAGCCTGCCGATGGAGTTCGGCAGCCTCGGCGGCCCCTCGGTGACGATCCACAACGACCGCAACAAGACGGTGGAGGTCACGACCCTGCCGGATCAGGGCAACCTGGCCCCCGCCTACCCGCCGGCGGCTGCGCGGCGGCAGGAAAGGGGAACGGTGGCGCTGTGGCTCTATGTTGCGGCCGATGGATTTGTCGATCGTGTGAAAGTGGTTAAAAGCTCCGGCTATCCGTTGCTGGATCAGGCTGCGGTATCGCGGCTGCGGACCTGGCACTTCACGCCGGCAACGCGCGGCGGCATGCCCGTCTCCAGCATCTACAAGATCGCCGTAACCTTCGGCCCATAGGAGAGACAATGGTCAGGATCGACCGTGTGGTGACGCGTGGCGGCGATGCGGGCGAGACCTCGCTCGGCGATGGTGCGCGGGTTGGCAAGGAAACGGCGCGGATCGAGGCCATCGGTGCCGTTGACGAGGCAAACGCGGCACTCGGCGTCTTGCGTTGCCTCGTTTCGGACGATGCGACGATGCAGGCGACGTTGTCACGTCTCCAGAACGACCTGTTCGACGTCGGCGCGGACCTCGCGGTACCAGGCGAGGCCGGCGAACGGTTGCGCCTGACTGAGGCGCCCGTCATGCGGCTCGAGGCGGAAATTGCAGCGATGAATGCCGGGCTTGCACCACTCTCGAGTTTCGTACTGCCCGGGGGAACGCCGGCGGCGGCCCAGGCCCATGTCGCGCGAACGCTGTTGCGTCGGGCGGAGCGGCGAGTGGCGGCGCTGCGCGCCGATGGCGTGAACCCGGCACTCCTGCGGCTGCTCAACCGAGCCTCGGATCATCTCTTCGTGCTCTCCCGGTTGCTCAATGCGCGCGCATCGGGCGACGTGCTCTGGGTGCCCGGCGCCAACCGCTAGGCTGGCATCCGGCCGATCGGCGCGGGCAGGCGCGAGATGTCGCGAGATCTCAGGCTCGGGCGGCGAAGAACTCGGCGATCGCGGCCGCGGCTCGCTCCGGCGCTTCGCGGTGCGGAAAATGTCCGACCCCCTCCATCACGGCGAGGTCAAGGTCGCTGAACGTCTCGCCCAGGCGGTCGGTCCAGACGGCCGGAAAGATCGGATCGTGCGCAGCCCAGCGGATGCGCGCGGGGATCGCGATCGGCGCCAGCGTCGCCGCCTTGCCCTGCATCATCGCGATTCGCCCGGCATGCGCAGCGCGGTACCAGGCAAAGCCGCCCTCGAGATTGCCGGGCACCAGGAAATTATCGACCCACGCCTCGATCACATCGTCGAAGGCGGTTTTCACGTGCGACCAGTGCCTGAGAAAATGCCCGATATACGCACGACAGGCATCGCGACTGGCACCGACCAGGGCCGGCGCCATCGCCATCTGGTGGAAGGACTGGTACCAGATTTCCTGCAACCGGTCGGGGGCGCCCATGCGCGCGCCAATGCCGGGATAGACGAAGTCGAACAGAAACAGGCCGGACCATCGTCCAGGATCGCGGCGGGCGAGGTCGAGGATCACCGCGCCGCCGACATCGTGGCCGACGACGCCGCAGCGCGCGATCCCGAGCGCATCGAGCAGCGCCAGCAGGTCCTGGCCGTGGTCCGCCGCCCCCCAGACAGGCGGGTCGCCCGCCGGTTTGTCCGAGGCTCCGAAACCGCGCAGATCCGGGGCGATGAGGCGGAACCGCCCGCCGAGGCGCAGCATCACCGGCTCCCACGTGCGCCAGAACTCGGGCCAACCGTGCAGCAGCAGGATCGGCGTCCCCTCCCCCGCCTCGGCCACGTGGAACGCAGCGCCACGGGCGGTGACGATACGGCTTCGGATCATTCCGCTACCCCCTCATCGAACGGCCGCGCCGGACCATACGACGGCTGCGGCTAGGGCCCGAAGGCTAGCGCCGCAACCGTCGCACCGCCATCTCAGAATCCGCCGCGCAGACCGAGCAGCAGCGAGGCGCCCGGCATCGCGAAGCCGCTGGCCGGCTCGAAATGGGAGTTGAAAAGGTTCCGCGCGTCTGCAAACAGCGTGAGCCGCGGTCGCAGGCGATAGCTCACGGCGAGGTTGGCATAGGCCCCGCCGGGTGAGAGGCCCGGGCCGACGGGGTAGCCAAGGTCGTTTTCGATGTAGTCGTCGAAAGCGCTGGTCAGCACCAGCTGCGGCTCCACCACGAGCCCGGGGACGGGCTCGATGCGCGCGTCGATCGTGCCCCGGTTCTTCGGCCGGCGCAGCAGCGGCGTATGCGTGCTGAGGTCGCGCGCATCCGTGTAGGTGTAGGTCAGATCGGCGGTGAACCAGGCGGCGGGGCGCGCCGTGAGCGTCACCTCCACGCCGCGCGAGCGGGCACGGGCGACGTTCTGCTGCGTCGAGGCGGTGAAGTTCGCGTTGAAAACGGTCTGGATGAGGTTATTGATGTCGTTCTCAAAATAAGTGACTCCAAGCGAAAGTCCCTTGGGCCGGCCGGCAAGCGGCAGGTCGGTGCTCCAGCCGATCTCGTAGCCCCGGCTCCGTTCCGGCTTCAGCGCCGGGTTGCCCGCATAGCCATAATTATCCTGGCCGAAGAGATCGTAGAGCGAGGGAGCGCGGAACGCCGTGCCATAGGCCGCGTGGAGGTGCGAGCGCAGTTGCGGCAGCGCGAGGACGGCGCCGAGGCGCCAGGTCACCGCGCCGCCCCCGTAACGCGCATGCTCGCCGCGGATGTCGGCCGTCACCGAAAGGCGCCGCCACAGCGTGCCCTGCAGCCCGGCATGCCCCGCGTCCGAGGTCGCGGAGGCACGGACGTCACTGAGGTAAGGCACCCCGCCGGTCACAAGGTCGAGGCGCGAGTTCGAGCTGTCGAGCCGGTGCTCGTAGCCAAAGAGCGCCGCCACGTCGCTGAGCGCACCACGGCTGGCGAGATGCAGCGTGTTGTTCCACGAGAGCACGTCGCGCGCGCCGTGGTAGCGGCTGTCGCCGGAAGCCGCGTTGGGGTCGAGCGCTTCGAGCGGCTGCAGATACTGACGGTCGGTCTGCAGATGCGCGAGCGTGAGCGCGCTGTCCCAGTAACCGAAGAGCGTCGTCGTCGCCCCGAGACGGCCGTTCCAGGCGTTGTCATAGCCGCGATAGGCCTGGGAATCGTAGGTTGGAAAGCCGTGTTCCTTCATCGAGAAGGTGGAGGTCCGGCCGGCGAGGCCAAGAAAAAGGCGGGTTCCGGGGCGCGGCGTGTAGCCGAGTTCGAGCGCGCCGTTATCGCCGCGATAGAACTCGCGGTGCCCGGCATAGACCGATTCCCGTTTCGGTATCGTATCGCCGTACGTGGTATCCAGCGCCTGGGCACCAAGCCGGTAGTCCCAGCTCCCGCTGGCACCCGCGAGGTTCGCCGCCGCCTCGCCGCGCGCGGGCAGGCCGGCGCCGAGGGTGACCGTGCCGTGCGCGGGGCCGCTGCCGGGCCTGGTGATGATGTTGACGACGCCACCGATCGCGCCCGAGCCGTAAAGCGCGGACATCGGCCCGCGAACGATTTCGATGCGGTCCACGCCGGCCAGGGTGTCGACACCGAAATTGAAGGCCGCGCCCGGATCGGACGGATCGTTCAGCGGCACGCCGTCGCGCAGCACCAGCACGTGATCGGAGTTCGTGCCGCGGATGAACACGCTGGTATTGCCGCCCGGCCCGCCCGAGGCGACCTCCGTCAGCCCGGGAACCAGCGCGAGCGCATCGGCGAGCGTCGTCGCCCCCGATTGTTCGAGCTGGTGGCGGGTGATGACGGTGACGCCGGCCGGGATCCGCTCGATCAGCGTCGGAACCCGCGTCGCCGTGACCACCGTTTCGGGAAGCTGCAACTCGGGCGCGGTCTGCGCCGCGGCCGGCAGCACCGATGCGGCGGCGCAGAAAGATGTAACGATAGCGAAACGCAAAGGCGTCATGTCATGCACTCCAGAGCCGGGCTTCCCCGCCATTGTCACGGCGATGCATGCATGCGGGTTTTGCCCGTTGCGCCGGTGCTCCCCGCCCGGCACGCGCGTGCGCTCTCGACTCCGGCCGGTCTCCTGGCTCGCGGCGCCGGGATCTACCCTGCCCGGCACCGCCTTCTCGCCCCGAGGGCAATGGCGTGTGGCGCCAGGCGCGCCGCTCACAGTTGCGGGGGCAGCCGCGGCCTGCGTCGGCCCGAAGGCTGGCGTTCCGCGTTCCCGTTTCAGCCCTTGCGGGCCACCGGAGTCTGGAGCGGAGCCTAGCGGCGGGCGCGGCCGCCCGGAAGAGGGTACGGGCGAAAAAGATCGGGCTGTTCCGCCCCCGCCCGGCGCAACCGCCTGGCCTGAGCCTGCTTGCGCCGCGCGAAGGTCGAGGAAAGGGACGCAGGCAAGGCCGGACCAGGGGGCCCGCCGGCGGGCGTCATCGGCGATCCGGTCCGAACCGCAGGCGCGCCGGCCGCGACGGCGGCCGGGGCTCGTCGCCTCCGCCGCCGCTCAGCGCCCCTTGAACATGGGGCGACGCTTTTCCAGGAAGGCGGTGCGCCCCTCACGGTAGTCTTCGCTGTCGAAACAAGCCTGTAGCACGGCGTCCATGGCGATGCGGTCGCGGCGGCTTTCGTCTCGGCTCACCTGCTCGACCATCACCTTGGCCGCGCGCAGGGATAGGGGCGCGTTGTCGGCGATGGTACCCGCCAGTTCGAGCACCGCGTCCGACAACTCATCGTCCTTCACGGTGCGGTTGACGAGGCCGATGCGCTGCGCCTCCTCCGCGTCGATCCGTGCGCCCGTGTAGAGCAGCATCCGCGCGTGGGCGGGACCGACGAGCTCGACCAGCCGGCGCGTCATGTCCGGCCCGTAGGCGATGCCCAGTCGGGCCGCCGGAATGCCGAAGGCGCTGTCATGCGCGGCGATCCGCAGATCCGCCATCATCGCGATGCCGAGTCCGCCACCGAGGCAGAAGCCGCGGATGCGCGCAATCGTGGGCTTGGGGAAATTGGCCAGCTTGTCGCGGCCGAGGCTGGTGAGCCGGTCGTATTCGCGCTGGGCGTCGGCGTTGCTGCGCACCTGCTCGAACTGGCTGATATCCGCCCCCGAAACGAACGCCTTGTGCCCGGCGCCGGTGAGGATGACGACGCGCACGCCATCGTCGGCGGCAAACGCGTCGAGGATCTCGCCCAGGCCCTGCCACATCGCCACCGACATGGCGTTGCGTTTTTCCGGCTGGTTGAAGGTGACCAGCCCGACCCCTCCCTCGATCGCGGCCAGCATCTTGCCGTCCGCGAAACGCCTGCCGGCCAGGCTGCTGGCGCTCGTCTCGCTCACTTCACTGCCCCCTTGGCACGCAGCGCCGCAATCTCGGCATCGTCGAGGCCGAGTGATCGCAGGATCGCCTGCGTGTGCTCACCCGGCTCGGGCGTATGCGACCGGACCGACTTCGCGACACCGCTCATGTTGAGGGCGGAGGCGACGACCATCTCGGTGCCCAGTGTCGGATGCTGCATCGGCGTCGCCAGCCCCAGATGCTTCACCTGCGGATCGGCGAAGACCCGGTCGATCGTGTTGATCGGGCCGCAGGGGATGCCGGCGGCCTCGAACAGCTCGATCCAGTGCTCGGAGGGCTTCGTGCGGGTGATCTCGGCGATGGCGGCGTTGATCTCCCGCCGATGGTCGCTTCGCCCCTTGCCGGTCTGCCAGTCCGGGATCTGCAGCCATTCGGGCTTGCCGATGGTCTCGGCGAGGCGGGCAAACAGGCGCGGCCCGCTCGCCGCGATGTTGATGTGGCCGTCCGCGGTCGGGAAGACACCGGTGGGGATGCCGGTCGGGTGGTCGTTGCCGGCCTGGCCTGCGACCTCGCCGGCCATCAGCCAGCGCGCGGCCTGGAAATCCAGCATGAAGACCTGCGTCTCGAGCAGCGAGGTATGGACCCAGCGGCCGACCCCGGTGCGCTCCCGCTCGTAAAGCGCCGTCATGATACCGAAGGCCAGCAGGCTGCCGGAAACGAGATCGTCGATCGGGATGCCGACACGCATCGGCCCTCGGCCCGGCTCACCGGTGATGGACATGAGCCCGCCCATGCCCTGCGCGATCTGATCGACGCCGGCGCGCGCGGCATACGGCCCGTCCTGGCCGAAGCCGCTGATGCTGCCATAGACCAGCCGCGGATTGACCGCGTGCACGTCCTCCCACGCGATCTTGAGGCGATGCTTCACGTTGGCGCGCATGTTCTCGACGATCACGTCCGCCGAGGCCACGAGCCGCATGAACAGGGCGTGTCCCTCCGGCGACTTCAGGTCCAGCATGATCGCGCGCTTGTTGCGGTGCAGGTTCTGGAAGTCGAAGCCATGGCGGTCGCCCGAGATTTCCTCGCCGCCGCTGCCCGGAGGCTCGACGCGGATCACGTTCGCGCCCCAATCGGCAAGATGGCGCACGCAGGTGGGCCCGGCGCGCGCGAGCGTGAGGTCGAGCACGGTGAGATTGGCAAGCGGCAGGGTGGTTGCCGCGGCGGCGCCGGGGTTGGTATCTGGCACGGTATCCTCCGGGCGACACTGTCGGCCCCGAACGGGGATGGCGCAAGTATGCCAGGCGGCAGCGGACGGGATGGAGGGAACGTGGTTCGGGTACATCGGATAGCGGCGATTCCGGCGGACGGGATCGGCCCCGAGGTGATCGCGGCGGGCCTCGAGGTGCTCGAGGCGGTGGCGGCGCGCGAGGGCGGGTTTCGCCTCGACGTCACGGCGTTCGACTGGGGCAGCGCCTACTACCGCAAGCACGCCAGGATGATGCCCGCCGACGGGCTGCCGCAGCTCGAGGCCATGGACGCGATCTACTTCGGGGCCGTCGGCGCGCCCGATCTGCCGGACGACATCACGCTGTGGGGCCTGCGCCTCGCCATCTGCCAGGGCTTCGACCAGTTCGCCAATATCCGTCCGACGCGCATCCTGCCCGGCGTCGAGAGCCCGCTGCGGCATGCGCGGGCGGGCGACCTCGACTGGCTGATCGTGCGGGAGAACAGCGAGGGCGAGTATGCGGGCGTTGGCGGGCGCGCTCATCGCGGCCAGCCCGAAGAGGTCGGCATGGAGGTCGCCGTCTTCACCCGCGCGGGGGTGGAGCGGATCATGCGCTTCGCCTTCGAGCAGGCGGCGCGGCGCCCGCGCCGGCACCTGACGGTGGTGACGAAGTCCAACGCCCAGCGCCACGGCATGGTCATGTGGGACGAGATCGCCGCCGCGACCGCCGCGGCGTTCCCGCAGGTCACATGGGACAAGGAATTGGTCGATGCGATGACGATGCGCATGGTCAAGCGGCCGGCGAGCATCGACACCGTCGTGGCGACCAACCTGCATGCCGACATCCTCTCCGACCTCGCGGCCGCGCTCGCTGGCAGCCTGGGCATCGCGCCCACGGGCAATGTCGATCCGACACGCCGGCGGCCCTCGATGTTCGAGCCGATCCACGGCTCGGCCTTCGACATCACCGGCAAGGGCATCGCCAATCCGGTCGCGAGCTTCTGGACGGCATCGCTGATGCTCGAGCACCTCGGCGAGGATGCGGCGGCGGCACGGCTGATGGCCGCGGTCGAGCGCGTCTGCGCCGACGGCGTGCTGACGCCCGATCTTGGTGGCAAGGCGACCACCCGCGATGTCACGCGCGCGGTGCTGGAGGCGGTGCGCGGCGCGAACTGAGGCGCCGCTACTCGAGAAGGGTGCCGACCCCGAGCAGCGCCTCGCCCTTGTTCACCCACAGGCTGCTCAGCGTATAGAGGACACTGCCAGCCTCGCGCGCGGCAACCGTTGCGATGACGTCACCAAAAAGCGTGCGGATCTCGCCGATCGTCTCGCCCGCCTGGACCTCCTCGCCGAGGCGCTTGGCCGGATACCACAGCCCCTCCTCATCGGCGGTGGGAACCCACATCGTCATCACGCGCACCGGGCCGGCGGGCGCCGGCCGCGTGTGGATCATCCCCAGATGGGCGAGCACGCGATCGATACCGGCGAGGAGCTGGGCGACCCCGTCCTCGGCCCAGACGCCGTTGCCGCCGACCTCGGCGAGAACGCTCGGCTTGCCGAGGCGGCTGGCGGCGTTGATCGTATAGCCCTCGCCACCGGCGGCGACTGCGACCGGCAGGCCGAACACGGCCGCAAGCTCGCGCGATGCCTCGCTGTCGCGTGGGAACAGCGAAAACGGCGCCAGCGCCTCGCTGAGATCGCCCCCGTGCAGGTCGAGATAGGCGTCGGCCAGGGGATAGACCTCGGTCATCAGCCAATGCGCCAGGCGCTCGGTGAAGCTGCCGTCGGAACGGCCGGGAAACATGCGGTTGAGGTTACGCCCATCCTCGGGTGCGACGTAGATCGCCCGCTGACGCAAGGCGCTCATGTTGATGACGGGCAGGACCAGGATGCTGCCGCGCAACCCACGTGCCGGCCGGCGGGAAAGACGCAGCGCCGCCTCGATCGAGGTGTATTCCGAACCATGGATCCCGGCCGTGACCAACAGGCAGGGACCGGGTGCCTCGCCCTCGATCACCGCGAAAGGAAGACTGGCGCCGTCGATCGGACGGATCACGCCATGCTCGTGCCGCGGCTTGCCGGTGTGCAGCGGCGGGAGACGATGGACCATGGGTGGCTCCCCTGGGATTTGGACAGGGCCAGCCTAGAGCAATATCCGACCAGATGGAATCATCGGATCAGATTCCTTGCTCCAGAAAACGTATAAACCAGAACAACTTATATCCGGAGGTTGCTCGAGACCGGCAGCCACCGGTTTGGAAACGCGGCCCCCGCGAACCGGCTCAGCCGCGCCACCGGCCCAGACCGCCCTCCAGCATGAACGCCGGCAGCGAGGTGCTGCGGACGAGGCGCCCTGCCGCGAAGCGGGTGCGCTGCCCGCTCTGGCAGTAGAAGACGACGCGACGGGCCGAGGCGGGCACGGCCAGGCGTTCCGGAAAACGCGAGAGCGGCACCGACAGCGAGCGTGGCAGGCTGCCACGCGCGTATTCGCCCGCCTCGCGGATATCGACCAGCAGCACATCGCCCTCCTCGAGCCAGGCGCGCAGCGTCGCTGCGTCGACGCGCGCGAGCCCGGGCGGACCGGCGGCTGGGCTGCGGGCAAAGAAACGGCTGAACCAGGTGCTCATGGCATGCGTGCTGCCTGCCCGGCCCGCGGCGGACCGGCCGGACCTCGGCTCAGGACTTGTTGGTGCGGATGTGCAGGAGCGTATAGGCGGGGCAGACACGAAGCAGAGCGGTGGCGACCAGCACGGCCCCGACCAGGGCCGCCCAGAGCCAGCCCCCGCGCAACCATAGGCCGAGCACCACCAGGATCGCGCCGGCCACGAGGCGGATCGTTCGATCGAGGGATCCAACGTTGGCGGACATGCAAGCCTCCTTCAACAGCGGACAACGCGAGCAGGATACACCGCCGGCGACATCCGACGACCCTTCTTATCACAAGAAACCCGGGACCGCCTCGCCGATGCGCCCGGCAGGCCGGTCCGCGCACCGAATTGGTGCCTAGAGCTTGGTCGAGCCTGCCCGGATCAACCAAGCCGAAGGTAAGTGGCTCTGGATGATACGTTTTCTAGAGCAAGAAATCCGACCCGATGGCTCCGTCGGATCGGATATCGCTCTAGGTGTGGATGCTCAACAGGTTGTCCTCGGAGAGGCCGAGTCGGCTGATGGGTGTTTGGAGTTTGATGCCGCCGTGTGGGCGATGCCAGTGGTATTGATGCAGCCAGGATTGCAGCTCGGCGGCACGGTGATCGGAGGTTGGGTAGGGCTTTGCGTAGGCCCACTCGCGTAGGGCTGTCTGGATGAAGCGTTCAGCCTTTCCGTTGGTCTTGGGCGAGTAGGGCTTGGTCCG
>JAGWQN010000011.1 GCA_028869995.1 Rhodospirillales bacterium | reverse complement strand
GCCGGCGACGATCGCGGTGGTCACCAACATGGACCCCGAGCATCTCGACCACTGGGGCACGGCCGAGGCGATGAACGCGGGCTATGCGCAGTTCGTGCAGAACGTGCCGTTCTACGGCTTCGCGGTGCTGTGCGCGGACCACCCTGAGGTGCTGTCGATGATCCCGCGCCTCTCCGACCGGCGCATCATCACCTACGGGTTCAGCCCGCAGGCCGATATACGCGCCGAGCGCGTGGTGCCCGACCGGCTCGGCTCGACGTTCGAAGTGGTGATCACCGACCGCGCCACCGGGCGCGCACGGCGGCTCGGGCCGTTCCGCCTGCCGATGATGGGCGCGCACAATGTGCAGAATGCGCTGGCGGCCATCGCGATCGGCGTCGAGATGGGCGTCGACGAGCAGCGCCTGCGCAGCGCCTTCGCCGCCTTCAAGGGTGTCAAGCGCCGCTTTACCCGCGTCGGCGAGTCCGGCGGCATCGTCGTGATCGACGATTATGGCCATCACCCGGTGGAAATCGCCGCGGTGCTGAAGGCGGCGCGCCAGGCGGGCGCGAACCACGTGCTCGCGGTGGTGCAGCCGCATCGCTACAGCCGGCTGGCCTCTCTGTTCGAGGCCTTCTGCACCTGCATGGGCGACGCCACCACCGTTCTGGTGGCCGATGTCTATGCGGCGGGCGAGGCGCCGATCCCCGGCGTCGATCGCGACGCGCTGGTCGAGGGGTTGCGCGCGCACGGACACCGGCGCGTCGAGCCCCTGTCCGATCCGCGCCACCTTGCCGAGATGGTGCACGCGCTGGCGGAGCCTGGCGACTATGTCGTCTGTCTCGGCGCGGGCAGCATCACCCAATGGGCCGCAGCCCTGCCGGCGGAACTGGCCCGGCTGCAGTCCGAGCAGCCGAAGAGCATCGATCCGCGCCGCAGCCTGCGGCTCGGGGGGGCGGCATGATGGCCGCCACACACATCGTCACGCTCGCGCAACGCCTCGCCGGCGTGCGCGGACGCGTCAGCGAGCAGGCGCCGCTCGGGGCGCAGACCTGGTTTCGCGTCGGCGGGCCGGCCGAGCTGCTGCTGCGCCCGGCCGACGTGGCCGATCTCGCCGCGGCACTGGCCGCCCTGCCGCCGGAGGTACCGGTGACGGTGATCGGGGCTGCCTCCAACCTCATCGTCCGCGACGGCGGCATTCCCGGCGTGACGGTGAAGCTGGCGCGCGGCTTCGGCGCGATCGAGCGCGACGGGGATGGCATCATCGCCGGTGCTGCGGCACTCGATGTGACGGTGGCGGAGTTTGCCGCCGCCGAGGGGCTTACGGGCCTCGAGTTCCTGTGCGGCATCCCCGGCTCGATCGGCGGCGCTGTCGCGATGAACGCGGGCGCCTATGGCGGGGACATCGCCGGCGTCCTCGATTGGGCCGAGATCGTCGCGCGCAGCGGCGAGCTGGTGCGGCTGCCGGCGGCGAGGCTCGCCCTCGCCTACCGGCATGCAAGCCTGCCGCCCGGCGGGATCGTGGTGCGCGCGCGGCTGATGGGACACCGGGGCGAGCCGACGGTGATCGCCGCGCGAATGGCGGAAATACGTTCGAAGCGCGAAACGAGCCAGCCGGTGCGCGCGCGCACGGGCGGCTCGACGTTCCGCAACCCGGACAACGCGCACGGCATGAAGGCGTGGGAGCTGATCGAGGCCGCGCGCTGCCGCGGGCTCACGCGCGGCGGAGCCCAGGTTTCGGAACTGCACTGCAATTTCCTGATCAACACGGGCGGCGCCTCGGCGGCCGACCTCGAGGGGCTCGGCGAGGAGGTGCGCCGGCGCGTGCACGAGACGAGCGGCATCACGCTGCAATGGGAGATCCGGCGCATCGGCGTGCACGAAACGGCGGTGCGCGAAGCCCGCGGGGAGCGATCATGAAGACGGTCGCCGTTCTCTATGGCGGAATCTCCGCCGAGCGCGAGGTCAGCCTTGCCTCGGGGCAGCAGGTGATCGCCGCCCTCGAGCGCGCCGGCTACGTGGTTCGCCCGATCGAGGTGGGGGCGGACATCGCCCACACGATCGCCGCGCTCGATCCGCGCCCGGACGCGGTGTTCAATGCGCTGCACGGACGCTTCGGCGAGGACGGCGCGATCCAGGGCGTGCTCGACTGGCTCGACATTCCCTACACCCATTCGGGCGTGCGCGCGTCGGCGCTGGCGATGGACAAGGCAGCGGCCAAGGCGATCTTCATCGCCGCCGGCCTGCCGGTCGCGAAGGGCGGGATCGTGGATATCGCCGCTCTCGAGCACGCCGACCCGATGCAGCCGCCCTATGTCGTCAAGCCGGTGAACGAAGGATCCTCCGTCGGCGTGGAGATCCTGCGCGAGGGCGGCAACCGGCGCGCCGCGCTCGCCGCGGGATGGCGGTTCGGGCCGGTGGCGATGGTCGAGGAATACATCCCCGGCCGCGAACTCACCGTCGGCGTGATGGGCGAGCAGGCGCTCACCGTGACCGAGATCGACCCCGGCCCGGGATTCTACGATTACGAAGCGAAATATGCGCAAGGCGGGTCGCGCCACCAGATCCCCGCGCAGTTGCATCCGGCGGTGTTCGAGCGGGCGCGCGACATCGCGCTCGCCGCACACCGGGCGCTCGGCTGCCGCGGCGCAAGCCGCGCCGATTTCCGCTACGACGACACAGCGGGCGAGCCGGGCCGGCTGGTCCTGCTCGAGGTCAACACCCAGCCAGGGCTGACGCCGACCTCGCTGCTGCCCGAGCAGGCGGCGCATTGCGGCATCGATTTCCCCGCTCTCTGCGCCTGGATGGTGGAGCACGCCGCATGCCGCGCGTGAAACGAAGCCCCGCGCGGCCGGCCGACCGGCCCGGCCGACTCAAGCTGCTGCTGCGCCGCCAGCGCCGGCTGCGCCGGCCGCTCGCGTTCCTTGCCGCCGGGCTGGTGGTGGTGCTCGGGGCCGATATCGCCCTGCGCACGATGATTCCCGGAGCGAGCTGGCGCGAAAGGCTCGGCATGGCGACGGCGGGCCTCGGGCTCACGGTGCGGCATGTCGTCATCACCGGGCGCGACAAGACGCCGCTGCCGCTGGTCGAGGCGGCGCTGGGCGTGCATCGCGGCGAGCCGATCCTGGGCATTTCGATCGACAGCGCGCGCCAGCGGCTCGAATCGATCGCCTGGATCCGGTACGCGACCGTCGAGCGCGAGCTGCCGGGAACGTTGCATGTGGCGATCGTGGAGCGCCGCCCCTTCGCGGTGTGGCAGCATGACGGGCATTTCCGGCTGATCGATCGCAGCGGCAACATCGTGACCGACGCCGACATCACCGCCTTCGCCGGCAAGGTTCCGCTGGTGGTGGGTTCGGGTGCGCCGCAGGCAGCGGCCAAGCTGCTCGACGCGCTGGCCGCCGAGCCGACGATCGCCAAGCGTGTCATCGCCGCGGTGCGGGTCGGCGAGCGGCGCTGGAACCTGAGCACACGCGAAGGCACCACGGTGATGCTGCCGGAGGGCGCGGTGGTCCCGGCCCTGGACCGACTCGCCACGTTGCAGTCGAAGCTGCGGCTGCTCGACCGGCCGCTGGCGGTCGTCGACATGCGCCTGCCCGACCGTCTGCGGCTGCGCCCGATGCCGGTGCCGCCGGAGGCGAAACTGAAGACCGACACCGCGCACCAGCACGGCAGCGCGACCGCAGCGGGGAGGAGCCCGGCATGAACGACATGCGCCAAGCAAGCATCGCCGCGCCGAAATCCAGCGATCCCGATGCCGCGAGCAACGAGCGCCGGCGCCGCCACCCGCGGCCGAGCGGGCCGATCGGCGTGCTCGACATCGGCACAACCAAAATCATCTGCATGATCGGCCGTTGCGAGTCCGATCTGTCCCTGCGCATCACCGGGTTCGGCTGGGAGCGCGCGCGTGGCGTCCGCGCCGGTTCGGTGCTCGACCTGGAGGAGGCGGAGCAGGCGATCCGCGCGGCCGTCGGCACCGCGGAGGAGGAAGCGGGCACCCGGCTGCGCGCCGTCACCGTGAACCTCTCGGCCGGGGCGCCGGAAAGCCGGCTGTTCAACGTGCAGTGGCCGGTCGGCGGGCGCGCGGTGAACGAATCGGATATCCGCCAGGTGGTGGCGGAGGGGCGCAGCCGCGCCGAGTCGCCCGGGCGCAGCATCATCCATGCGCTGCCGCTCGGATTCGCCACCGACGAGGCGGAGGGGTCGGACGACCCGCGCGGCCTGTTCTGCGAAACGCTCGGCGCGCGACTGCATGTTGTTGACGCGGTCACGACCGCTCTGCGCACGCTGGATGCGACGCTGGCGCGCTGCGATCTGGAGATTGCCTCCCTGGTCTCGGCACCGCTGGCCGCAGGAATGGCAACACTGGTTGAGGACGAGCGGCAATTGGGTGTCACCGTGCTCGACATGGGCGGCGGCACGACCGGGATGGCGGTGTTCGCCGAAGGGCATCTGCTGCACACGGCACAGCTGCCGGTGGGGGGCGTGCACGTCACCAACGACCTCGCGCGCGGTCTTTCCACCTCCGTGACCAACGCCGAGCGGCTGAAGGTGCTCTACGGCAGCGCCAGTGCCAGCCCCGACGACGACCGCGAGGTGGTGCCGGTCCAGCTCGTCGGCGAGGACGAGGGACACATCACCCAGGTGCCGCGGAGCATGATCATCGACATCATCCGCCCGCGCATCGAGGAAACGTTCGAGTTGATGCGCGACCGCATCGCCGCCTCGGGCCTCGGCCGCGCCGCCGGGCAGACCGTGGTGCTGACCGGCGGCGCCAGCCAGCTGCCCGGCATCCGCGAAACGGCCGCCCGCCTGCTCGGCCGCCAGGTGCGCCTGGCGCGGCCGGCGCGGCTGTCGGGCATGCCTGAACGCGCCGGCGGACCCGGCTTCGCCACCGCGACGGGCCTGTTCGCCTGGGCCGCGGGCGAGGGCCGCAGGCTCGCCGACATCGACCTCGAAGCGGATGCACCGCGCGGCCTCATTGCGCGAATCGCCGACTTTATCCGAACCCGTCTCTAGACCCGCTCAGACGATCCGCCCAAACGCCCCGGGAGCCTCGACCGCCATGACCCTGAACCTCACCATTCCACAGACCCATCATCAGGACTTCAGCCCGCGCATCATCGTCATCGGCGTCGGCGGTGGCGGCACCAACGCCGTCGACAACATGATCGCGCTGCAGCTGCAGGGCGTGGACTTCATCGTCGCCAATACGGACGCGCAGCAGCTGATCAACAGCCGCGCCGACACGCGCATCCAGCTGGGCCCGTCGCTGACCCAGGGGCTCGGCGCCGGCGCGAAGCCGGAGATCGGGCGCGGCGCGGCGGAAGAGGCGATCGGCGAGATCGAGCGCTATCTCGAGGGCGCGCACATGGCTTTCGTCACCGCCGGCATGGGCGGCGGCACCGGCACCGGCGCCGCGCCGGTGATCGCCAGGCTGGCGCGCGAGCGCGGCATCCTGACGGTGGGCGTGGTGACGCGGCCGTTCGCCTTCGAGGGCAGCAAGCGGGCACGCGCAGCGGAAGCCGGGATCCGCGAGCTGCAGAGCTACGTCGATACGCTGATCGTCATCCCCAACCAGAACCTGTTCCGCCTCGCCAATGAAAAGACCGGCTGGCGCGAGGCGTTCAAGATGGCGGACAACGTGCTCTACATGGCGGTCCGCGGGGTCACCGACCTGATGGTCCTGCCCGGGCTGATCAACCTCGACTTCGCCGACATCAAGACGGTGATGGCCGAGATGGGCAACGCCATGATGGGCACCGGCGAAGCGGATGGCGAGGACCGCGCGCGCCGCGCCGCGGAGGCGGCGATCAACAACCCGCTGATCGAAGGCAACACCATGGCCGGCGCGCGCGCGCTGCTCATCAACATCACCGGCGGCGAGGACATGACGCTGCACGAGGTGGACGAGGCCGCCAACCGCGTGCGCCAGGAAGTCGACGACGAAGCCGAGATCATCTTCGGCACCGCGATCGATCCGGCGCTCGAGGGCAAGCTGCGCGTCTCCATTGTCGCGACCGGCATCGAGTCGGCTGAGCGCGGCGTGGTGGCACCGCGGCTGGTGGCCGTCGGCGGTGGCACCGCCCCGCAGCCGGCCGTTGCCGGCGCGCCGGCCCCGACCGGGGCGGCACCGCAGACGCCCTCCGCGAACGCCCAGCCGGTGGCGTTGCAGCAGCCGGCCGGGAATCAGGCCGGCCGGGTGTTCACCATCCCGGCCCCGGCCGCCGGGGCAGCCAGGCCCCTGCCGGGCCGCGCGCCGATGCGCGCCGGCGGTCCCGCGCCGCTCGCCATGGCCACCGCCGCAACGCCGAGCAGCTTCGCGGCAACGCCGCTGCGCCACGAGCCGGCCCGGCCGGAAGAGCTGCAGGCCGAGGTCGAGGAGGCTCAGGCGGACGAAGGCGGCATCCGGGTGATCGACGATACGCCGCTGCCCGCCCCGGCCATCCCCGCGCATCTGCAGCAGCCGGTTCGCCCGGTGACGGCCCGCGCCGCGCGGCCGGCGGCGCGTGCGGGCGGCCTGTTCGCGGCCACGCCCGAGGCCGCT
>JAGWQN010000094.1 GCA_028869995.1 Rhodospirillales bacterium | reverse complement strand
GGCGACATTGGAGAAGATCGTGCCGGTGAAGAGCCGGACATGCTCGTCCTTGAGAAAGCGGTCGGCGGTCAGGCGACCCTGGATCGGCTTCAACCCATCGTCCTGCACCATGACGTCGACCGGCACGCCGCCGAGCTTGCCGCCGCCCTCCTTGACCGCGAGCATGAACCCGTCGCGCGCATCCTGGCCGAGATAGCCGGCCGGGCCCGACAGCGTGGTGATGAAGCCGATCTTCACCGTTGGCGCCTGCGCCTGCGCCGGCAGGCTCGAGGCCGCGACGCACAGCAGTGCAGCCAGTATTCCCGTTCGTCTTTTCATGAAGTCCCCCCGTTGTGGCGCCATGCCATGCCAGCAGGGTCGCCGACACAGGAGATGACGCGATCGAACAGCCTCGTCATGCGCCGCGCCGGCTCGTAGGCCGGCCACGGCAGCGCCGCCATCGCCGGATCGCCGCGGTGCGCGAAGCCCGCCCACGCCGCACGCAACGATGCCGCCAGTGCCTGCATCTCTCCAGCATCCCCGCCGCGCAGCATGCCCGCGTCCGGCCAGTCGTGGAAGGTGCCGAAGACAAACGGCAGCTCGATGCAGTGGCAGGCGCGAAACGGGTTGCCAGGTACCGACCAGTCGAAGCGATAGGCGAAGGCGGTCCCGCCCGCCCGCGCGACCGCCTCGGCCAGCGCGAGCGAGGGGAACTGGAACATGTGGTCCGTGACCAGGTCGCCGAGCAGCTCCATCGCCGCACCGCCCGGCCGCCAGGCGCGATAGCGCGCGAGTGCCGTCTCCCCGGCAAGCTCGCGGAACCGCCGCTCGGTCAGCAGGGGATCGGGCTCGCCCATCGCGCGGTCGGGCACGAAGAAGGCATGCATCTCCTCGCGCGTCGTGCCGACGATGAGCGGCACGCCACGCTCGGCGGCACCGCGCGCGGCGGCGGCAATGAAGGCGTGCGGCTCGGCCAGCGCATCGAACACGGGCAGGAAGGGCGGGCGGACATCGGCAAAGGCCGCGATGGCCTGCGCGAGCCGCAACTGGGCTGCCATCAGCGCCGGGACCGGCAGGGAGCGCAATCCCTCGGGCTCCACCTCCGCCAATTCCGCCAGGCGCGTGCCGTAGGCCTGCGCGACCGCGGCGGAAAGCGGCGTCATCGCCGGCGGCGCGCTCTGCAGGATGGCGCGATGGAGCAGCCCCCGCGCCTCCTCCATGGCAAGCAGACACATGATGGCGTGGGCGCCGGCGGACTGCCCGAGAAGGGTGACGCGCTCAGGGTCGCCGCCGAACGCGGCGATGTGGGCGCGGACGAAGCGCAACGCGGCCAGCATGTCGTGCAGGCCGTTATTGCCTTGCGAAACCGGCGGCAGGTGCAGCCAGCCCAGCGCGCCGAGGCGATAATTGACACCGACGACGACGCAATCACCGTCCCGCGCGAGCGTCGCACCGTCGTACCATGCGAGCGACCCGGCACCGGAGAGATAGGCGCCGCCATGCAGCACGACGATCACCGGCCGGCTGCCCGAGAGCGCCGGGGTTGCGATCGTCAGCGTCAGGCAGTCCTCACCCTGGTCGAGGTCGTAATCCCCCATCGCGGCGCGCAGGCGGCTCGGCGGCTGCGGTGGGATCGGGCCATGCGCCAGGGCCTCCGCCGGCACGGACGCGGCGGCGTGCGGTCGCCCGAAGCGCGAGGCCCGCGCATACGCCAGCCCCCGAAACCGGATGACGCCGTCGCCCGCGAGGCCACGCAGATCGCCCAGGCCCGTCTTCGCGACCGTCATCGTTGCCTCCCCGCCGAACCGAGCTCGATCACATCCCCCCAATGCATGAGCGGCCGCGCCGTCGCCGACCAGGACGGCCAGGACAACCCGTCGCCGGCGGGCGTGAGATCGCGCACGAAGCCGATCCAGCTTCGTCGCATCCGCGCCGACAGCGCCATCATCGCAGCAGGCTCGCCACCTCGCAGCATCGGCGCATCCCAGGCCGCGAAGGTACCGAAGACGAAAGGAAGCTCGATGCAATGGCACGCCCGGAACGGGCTCGCCGACGGTGCCCAATCGAAACGATAGGCAAAGACGTCGCTGCCAGCGGCGACAAGTGTCGCGGCGAGATCCCAGGCGGGGCCGATGAACGTGCGTTCACTGGCAAGATCGGCGAGCAGATCCATCGCGCTGCCCGCCGGCCGGCGCGCCTGCCACGCGGCGCGGTCGGCGCCGAGCTCGGCAAAACGCCCGGCGACCATCGCCTCCGGCGGATCGTGCATCGCCGGATCGGCCCCGTAGAAGGCATGCACTTCCTCGCGCGTCGCGCCGATCAGCACCGGCAGGCCGCCCGCGCGCGCGGCGATTTCCGACTGCAGCTGCGCCAGGCCCATCGGCTCTGCCAGCACCGGCATGAAGGGTGGGTTGGTTTCACCGAACCGGGCCCTCTGGCGAGCGAGCAGGGACTGCGCCTGCAGCAGCGCCGGAACCGGCGTCGATCGCAGTCTCGCGGGCGCATCCGCGGCCTGCGGGTCGATATCGAGCAGACGCATGAAGGCGCTGGCCGTGGCCGTCGCCTCCGCATCGTCGAGCGGCGGCCGTCCGAAGCTACCCGATTGCAGGATCGCGGCCCGGAACAGCGACCGGGCGTCCACGTCCAGGATGAGCCGTCCGATCGAACTGGCGCCGGCGGATTGTCCCGCGACCGTCACGCGCGCGCGATCGCCGCCGAACGCCGCGATATGCTCGCGGACGAAGCGCAGCGCGGCGATCTGGTCGAGCGAGCCGGGATTACGCTCCCCGATGGCGGGATGGTGGAGGTAGCCCAGGGCGCCAAGCCTGTAGTTGACGCCGACGACGACGATGTCGCCCTCGCGCGCGAGTGTTGCGCCATCGTACCAGTCGAGCGAACCGGCGCCGCTTTGCCAGGCGCCGCCATGCAGCCAGACCAGCACCGGGCGCGCCTTCGCATCGGCGGCTGGCGTCCAGATCGTCAGCGTCAGGCAATCCTCGTCCATCGGGCGGGTGAAATCGCCCATGACCGCGCGCAGGCGCGAGGGGCCCTGGGGTGCGACCGGTCCGTCCGTCCCGGCGGCGCAGAGCCCGCTCCAGGGCCCGATCGGCTCGGGCGCACGGAAGCGCCGCTCGCCGGTGGGCGCGTGGGCATAGCGGACGCCGCGAAAGACGACGACCCCGTTCTCCTCCCGGCCCTCGAGGTCGCCGAGCGCCGTCGCCGCGATGGTGTGTGTCATTCCCCGAGTCCCAGATAGCGCCGCGCCACCTCCGGAGCGGCATCGAGTGCCGGCCCATCGCCGCTCCACACGGTACGGCCTTTTTCGATCACCACGTGACGGTCGGCGAGCCGGCGCAGCGCCGCGAGGTTCTTGTCGACGATGAGGATCGACTGCCCTTCCCTTCGCAGCCGGCCGATGCAGGCCCAGATCTCCGCACGGATCAGCGGCGCGAGCCCCTCCGTGGCCTCGTCGAGGACCAGCAGGGCGGGGTTCGTCATCAGCGCGCGCCCGATCGCCAGCATCTGTTGCTCGCCGCCCGAGAGCGTGGCGGCCATCTGGCTCGCGCGCTCCGTCAGGCGCGGAAACAGCTCGCCGATGCGCTCCACGGTCCACGGCGCGCGGTGGCCGGCGCGGTTGGCGGCGGTCGCGACGAGGTTTTCGCGCACGGTGAGCGACGGGAAGATCTGGCGTCCCTCGGGCACCAGCCCGATGCCGAGGCGCGCCACCCGCTCCGGCGCGCGGCCGGTGATGTCTTCGCCGCGGAACTCGATCCGGCCTCCCCGCGCCGCCAGAAGCCCCATGAGCGTTCGGATCGCCGTCGTCTTGCCCATGCCGTTGCGTCCGAGCAACGTCACCATCTCCCCTTCCCCGACGTGCAGGTCGAGGCCGAACAGGACCTGGCTGTGCCCATACGAGGCCATGAGGCCGGAGATAGTCAGCATCACGAGTCCTCGCCCAGATAGGCTTCGCGCACCAGGGGATCGGCGCGTATCGCCGCGGGCTCGCCGCTCGCGATGACCTTGCCGGAGACGAGGACGCTCACCCTGTCGGCCAACGCGAACACCGCCTGCATGTCATGCTCGACGAGCAGCATGGTGACACGGCCCTTGAGCCCGCCGAGCGTGCGCGTCATCGCCTGCGATTCGAGCGGGCCGAGCCCGGCCATCGGTTCGTCGAGCAGCAACAGCCGAGCACCCGTGGCCAGCGCCATCGCCAGCTCCAGCAGGCGCTGTTCGCCATGCGCAAGATCTTCCGCCACCACGTCCCCGCGCGCCTCGAGCCCGACGCGCGCCAGCATGGCCCTCGCCTCCTCGCGCAGCGTCGTCTCACGGCGGGCGGCCGCGAAGAAACGAAACACGCGCCCGGAGCGCACCAGCAGCACCGTCATCACGTTTTCGACCGCGGTGAAGTGCGGGAAAATCGACGTGACCTGGAACGACCGCGTGAGGCCCAGCCGCGTGCGCCGTTGCACCGGCAGGCGCGTGATCTCCTGCCCGGCGAAGCGGATCGACCCGGCATCCGGACGCATCTCGCCCGCAAGCTGGCCGATCGCCGTCGTCTTGCCGGCGCCGTTCGGGCCGATGAGCGCGTGCACCTCGCCTTCGGCGATGTCGAGGCTGAGCCCGGCGCTCGCGACGAGACCGCCGAAACGCTTGATCAGCCCGCGTGCCTCGAGCAGCGCACTCATCGCGCGCCTCCGCCCCCGTCGGCGCCGCCGTCGCTCGCTCCGGCGAGCACGCCCCACAGGCCACGGCGCGCCAGCAGGACCACGCCGACCAGGATCGGTCCGAGAACGATCATCCAGTGCTCGGTCCATTGCGACAGCAACGATTGCAGGCCCACGAAGGCGACCGCGCCATAGAAGGCGCCGTAGAGGGAGCCGACGCCGCCGAGCACGACCATCACCAGAAGGTCTCCCGACATCGTCCAGTGCAACGCATCGGGGCTCACGTAGCGCAGCAGGTTCGCATCGAGGGCGCCGGCGAGACCCGCCCCCGCGCCCGCGATGGTGAAGGCGACGAGACGCACGCGATACGACGCAAGCCCGATCGCCGCCATGCGCCGCTCGTTCTGCCGCAACCCCTCCAGCACCATGCCGAAGCGGCTGCGCACGAGGAAGCGGAACACGCCGAGCACCAGCACCAGCGCCATCACGCATATGTAATAGAATTCGGTATCACTGGAGGGATCGATGCCGGGCAGCGTGTTGCGGCTGTCGAAACCCAGGCCGTCCGTTCCTCCATAGATCTTCAGCGCCACGAAGAGGAAGTAGAGCATCTGCGCGAAGGCCAGGGTGATCATGATGAAGGAGACGCCGGCCGTGCGCAGCGACAGCGCGCCGGTGGCCAGAGCGGCCAGCGCGCAGACGCCGATCGCCGCGGGCCAGACGATCCAGGCCTGTGTCGCTCCCCCAACAAGACCGAGAAAGCGCGACTGGTCCGCCGCGTGGAAGGCAAGGATCCCGACGACATAGGCGCCGAGGCCGAAGAATCCGGCATGCCCAAAGGAAGGCAGGCCTGCATAGCCGATCAGCAGGTCGAGGCTCGCGGCGGCGATCGCGTAGATCACCACCTGGCTGCCGAGTGTCAGCAGGTAGGGCATGCCGACCGCGGTGGCCAGGGCCGGCAGGACCAGCAGAAGAACCAGCGTGGCGAGCAGCACCACCGCCTGCCGGCGCGTCTCAACCATGCGCCGGGAACAGGCCGCGCGGCCGCACCAGCAGAACCACCGCCATCAGGATGAAGACCGCCATCGAGGAAAGACCGCCCGCGAGCTGATCGGCGGTGCTGGCCTGCATCATCCCCTGCAGCAGCGTCGGCAGGTAGGCTCGTGCCAGCGTGTCGACCATGCCGACCAGCATCGCGCCCGCCAACGCGCCGCGCACGGAGCCGACGCCGCCAACCACGATGACCACGAAGGTGGTGATCAGGATGCTGTCTCCCATGCCCACCTGCACGGAGAGAAGGGGCCCGGTCAGCAGCCCCGCGAGACCCGCGAGCATGGCCCCGAGCCCGAATACCGCCGTGTAAAGCAGGGCGATGTCGACGCCGAGCGCCCGCACCATGTCGCGGTTCGTGGCGCCCGCGCGCACCAGCATGCCGAGCCGGGTGCGCCCGATCAGCCACCACAGCGCCACCGCGACGGCGATGCCGACGACGATGATCGCAAGCCGGAAGACCGGATAGGGCACGCCGGGGACGATATCGACCGAGCCGCCAAGGAAACGGGGCACGGAGGCCAGCAGCGGCGTGCGCCCGAACAGGATCGCCATCAGTTCGTCGAAGAACATGATGAGCCCGAACGTGGCCAGGACCTGATCCATGTGCGAGCGCGCGTAGAGATGGCGGATGACCGCGATCTCCACCACAACGCCGCTCGCCGCCGAGGCGGCCAGCCCCGCGGGCAGCGCGAGCAGGAACGATCCGGTGCGGTTGGCGACCCACGCCGCGGCGAACGCGCCGATCATGAAGAACGAGCCATGGGCGAGGTTGATCAGCCCCATGATGCCGAACACGAGCGTCAGCCCCGCCGCCATCAGGAACAGCATCACCCCGAGCTGCAAACCGTTCAGCAATTGTTCGGCAAGAAGTGTCACGCGCGGGAACCTACAGCGTCACCCAGCCCGGCAGCGGCACCCGGCCCGGATGAAGTGCGCCGCAATGCTGGCAGGTGCGTGCCTTCTCGTCGGCATAGAACGCCTCGTAAAGCGGCGGCAGGTCCTTCACGATGTCCCTCACCGCCACCTCGATGCGGTGCACCAGGCCGCCGCAGGAGAAGCAATACCATTCGAACCCGTCACGATCCCCCGCCTGGCGCGCCCCCTCGACCACGAGACCGACGGAACCCGGCTGGGGCCGCTGCGGCGAGTGGCGCACATGCGCCGGCAGCATCAGCACATCGCCCTCGCGCACCACGACGTCGTCGATGCGACCCTCCTGAGCGATCTTGAGCACCATGTCGCCCTTGAGCTGGTAGAAGAACTCCTCGCAGGGATCGTCATGGAAATCGACACGCTGGTTGGGGCCGCCGACCACCATGACCACCATCGCGGCGTCCTGATACAGCAGCTTGTTGCCGACCGGCGGCTTCAGGAGATGCTGGTTCTCGGCGATCCAGGCCTGGAAATTGAACGGTTTGCGCGTGAGCGTCGGGTTGGTCATCGTTGTTGCTCCCTGTTCCTTCCACGCCGCTTGACGGCACGCCCGCTCATGACGCGTTCTGACGGCGAGGAACGCGCAATCCGCATGCGGCCAGGGCGGTGCGCGTGGCGGCACGCTCGGCATCGGTCAGTTCCAGCATTGGCGGGCGCACCGCGCCGCCTGCCTGGCCCAGCAGCGTCTGCCAGTATTTCTGGTGTGCCTGAGGCTTGCCGCCCGGCCGGCTGTGCCGAAGCGCCTGGCGCACCGGATCGAGGCTGTCGCGCACCCGCCGCGCCGCCGGGGCATCCCCCGCGAAGGCCAGATCCGTGTACTCGCGCATGCGCCGGTCCTCCGCCGTCTGCATCAGATAGGGTGGACTGGAGCACAGATAGACCTGCCAGCCTAGCTCGAGAATGTTGTCAAGCCATTCCGCTTCCGACGCGGTGCTGACGATCAGCCGATCGCCGGCGAGATGGGTGAGCCGCGTGTACATCTCGCGCGGCACGCTGTACTTGATGGCGACGATGTTGGGCAGCCGGGCAAGCTCGGCGCAGAG